>NZ_JAYFEQ010000001.1:0-6899 GCF_055795085.1 Phormidium sp. CCY1219
AGACTACCAAGCTTCCCGGGGAAAGTCAACCCCTTGGCGAAAAAAAGGCGAAAAAAAAAGGGCGCGGCGAAAAAAAAGAGTTTGGGGCAATCGATGGAAAATGTGCCGATCGCGGATTTGAGAAAGAGAGAAAGTTGACAGAAGTGGAGGGCGATCGCGAATCTGTTCTAGAACGGGCCACCCGACAAACCGCAAAAATGGAGGTGCAATTTCTCGTGCATGAGTGCTTAAAAAAGAGAATATATCAAATCGTTTCGCCAAAGTCAAGGTTTTTTAGGAGAGAGGCGAGAATGCGTTAGGGGAAAGCAAAGGCGATCCCCTGCTTTTGCTGGAGGAGTTTTTCTGCTGCATAGATGAAAATCTATAGTTAAAATTAGCAAAATTGATAGAAAAGAGAATTGGCTGAGTAAAAATCTCTAGAGAACCGGAAGAAAAATAGGGTTCATAAGGAGATCTGAGTGAGTGGATTACGAATTTGTTTGAGAAAAGGCTTCCATTTAGGCACGCATAAAGTTAACCTAAGAACCATAAAATAAAGAAAAGATTAATCTGCCGAAAAGTTACCCCCGATTTGCGGGGGTAATCGAAGGCGAGAGAGAAGCTGAAACGCGATCGGGTAAATACAGATGGCCGATTTATTTCTTCCGAGTGTTTGGTTAGTCCCCTGCTACTCCTTAATAGGCATGATAGTAGCGGCGGCGTGGTCGCCGGGACTGATTCGTCGCATAGGGCCTAGACCGGCGGGGTATGCCAATGCGATAATGACCTTTTTGGCATTCACCCATAGCTGGTTGGCGCTTCCGGCGACGTGGAATCAGCCGGCGCGGGAGGTATCCTGGACCTGGCTGAATGCGGCGGGTTTAGAGCTTACCGTGGATTTGCAAATCTCATCGGTGACGGTGGGGGCGATGATAGTGGTAACCGGGTTGAATCTGGTCGCGCAGATTTACGCCGTGGGTTACATGGAGATGGACTGGGGATGGGCAAGATTCTATTCCATGTTGGCATGGTTTGAAGCGGGAATCTGCGCCCTAGTCTTGTGCAATTCCCTATTTTTCAGTTATGTGGTATTAGAAATCCTCACCCTCGGCACCTATCTGCTGGTGGGGTTGTGGTTTAACCAATCCTTAGTGGTGACTGGTGCGAGAGATGCGTTTTTAACCAAGCGGGTGGGAGACTTAATGCTGCTGATGGCGGTGGTAGCGCTATTGCCATTAGCGGGAACGTGGAACTTTAGTGAATTAGCGCAATGGGCAAAAACGGCGGAGTTGGATCCCACAGTAGCCAGCTTGCTGACCCTGGGATTAATTGCCGGGCCGTTGGGGAAATGCGCCCAATTCCCCTTGCACCTGTGGTTAGATGAAGCGATGGAAGGGCCGGTTCCGAGTACGATTTTGCGGAATTCGGTGGTTGTGGCCACAGGGGCGTGGATATTGATAAAACTCGAACCGGTCATAGCGCTGTCCCCGGTGGGAACCTCGGTGGCGATCGCGATGGGGGCGGCGACGGCGGTAGGGACCTCAGCGATCGCGATCGCCCAAATCGACATCAAGCGCGCCTTATCCTACTCCGTCAGCGCTTACATGGGACTGGTATTCATCGCCGTGGGGACGGGACAAACGCAAACCGCACTCACGTTACTGCTGACCTACGCCCTGGCGATGGCACTATTGGTGATGAGTACCGGGACGATCGCCTGGAACAACGTCACCCAAGACCTGACCAAATATGGGGGTTTGTGGTCGCGGCGTCCGATTTCCGGGTTAGCGTATTTGGTTGGGGCGGCGGGATTGATTGCCCTTCCGCCATTTGGCTGCTTCTGGGCATTGCTGGAGATGGCGGACACCCTGTGGGAGACGCAACCGGCCCTAGTGGGAGTCTTGGTGGTGGTGAATGGGTTAACCACCTTTAGTGTGGTGCGAGAATTCGGGTTAATTTTCGCCGGTCCAGTGAAACCCATGACCGTGCGATCGCCAGAAGCGCATTGGCCCATGATGTTACCCACCGTTGTCTTGATGGGCTTTACCCTGCATGTGCCCTTAATGCTGCTGCGGTGGAACTTGCTGCCCGCATGGGCTGAGGTCAATCTCGGCGCGGCTACGGTATTGGTCGGATCCACTGCGATCGGCGGCGGACTAGGTGCGATGATTTATCTTAACGATAACTGGCCCAAACCGGTGCGCTTCGGTTCGCAATCGGTGCAAGACTTTTTTGCCTACGATTTCTACACCGCCAAACTGTACAAACTGACCATTGTGTTTGTGGTGGGGTTGGTGTCGCAGATTATTTCCTGGATCGATCGCTATATCGTGGATGGCGTGGTGAATTTAATTGGATTAGTCACCGTCTTTAGCGGACAAAGCTTGAAGTACAACGTCACCGGGCAAACGCAGTTTTATGCCTTGACCATTCTGATTGGCGTAGCGATTTTGGGAATTTGGCTGAGTTGGCCATTATTGGCGAGTCTGTGACCGCTCGAATTGAGAAAACCGGGAGGTTGCTTCCCGATCGCGATCGGGAGCAATTCCCCCAACACTCCAGCAAAGAGAAAAAGTAGGAAACCTCTATGTTAAGTGCCTTAATTTTGCTCCCCCTAGCGGGTGCTGCAATTGTGGGAGTTTGGCCGGGAAAACCCACCTCAATGCAGCTTAGAAATATCTCCTTGAGCCTCGCCCTGGCTATTTTAGGATGGACGATTTGGATAGGCATTCAGTTCGATGTCAATGCCTACGGATTGCAGTTTCAAGAATATTTATCCTGGATTCCTCAACTGGGACTGAACTATAATCTCGGCATTGATGGGTTATCTTTTCCCCTACTCGCCTTAAGTTCCCTACTTACGGCGATCGCCATTTATGGGACTGGGGAATCCGTGGAACGCCCGCGCGTTTACTACCCGATGATTTTCCTAGTCAATGCAGGACTCGCCGGGTCATTTTTGGCGCAAAATCTGCTGCTGTTCGTGCTATTTTACGAACTCGAACTGATTCCCCTGTATTTGTTAATTGGCATTTGGGGCGGTAAAAAACGCGGCTATGCGGCGATGAAGTTTCTTATCTATACCGCCGTTTCCGGGATTTTAATTTTAGCCGCCTTTTTGGGGATAGGCTGGTTGAGCGGTGCGAGCAGTTTTGATTTTAATGCGATTCTCACCGACGGATTACCGTTGAGAACCCAGTTAATTTTGCTGAGCTTGTTGTTAGTTGGGTTTGGGATTAAAGTGCCGTTGGTGCCCCTGCACACGTGGTTGCCCGATGCGTATGTGGAAGCTTCGCCGCCCGTGGCGATTCTTCTCGGCGGAGTTCTGGCGAAGTTGGGGACTTATGGCTTAGTGCGATTTGGGTTGCAACTGTTTCCGCAAACCTGGGGACTGGTGGCCCCGGTACTGGTGGCGATCGGGGTGGTGAGCGTGCTGTATGGCGCATTGACCGCGATCGCGCAAAAAGACATCAAGCGGATGGTGGCCTATAGCTCCATCGGTCACATGGGATACATCCTGGTTGCCGCCGCCGCTGGCACCTCCCTCAGCGTCCTCGGCGCGGTGGCACAAATGGTCAGCCACGGTTTGATTTTAGCGATCCTCTTTTACCTGATCGGAATCGTCGAGAAAAAAGTCGGCACCCGAGAGCTAGACCTACTCAACGGACTGATGAACCCGATCCGAGGCTTGCCCCTCACCACCGCTTTACTGATTTTAGGCGGAATGGCCAGTGCTGGGATTCCCGGTTTGGTGGGCTTCATCTCCGAATTTATGGTCTTTCAAGGCAGTTTTGCCATCTTTCCCCTACCCACCCTGCTGTGCATCATTGCCTCGGGGTTAACCGCAGTTTACTTCGTCATTTTGCTCAACCGCACCTGTTTTGGTAAACTGGATAATCAGTTGGCGTACTATCCGCGCGTCGTCTGGGCGGAACGCACGCCCGCACTGGTTTTAGCCGCTATTATTTTCTTTTTAGGCATTCAACCCACTTGGTTGGTGCGCTGGAGCGAACCTACGACAACGGCAATGGTTGTCGCATTGGAGAGCCAGAACAATACCCCTTTGGCTCACAATTTTGAAATGCGGGCACCGCAGATCGAGTAAGGTGTAGTTTAAATGTTCCCAGGCTCTGTCTGGGAACGCCTCATCGGCGCGATCGCCTGCCAAATCCAAATCCCTTTTACACCATAGCCCACAAAAAAACACCATTAACACCATGACCACTGCAACAGCGACAGGCGCAGCAAAACTTCCCCCCTCCGAGCATGAATTTGCCGAGGTGATTCACCGCTTAGAAGCCGGCGGGGCGATGCTTCCCGATACGCCAGAAAACTTGATGCAAATTATCGGCATTTATAAAGCCTATGCAGTGCCGATGGATTTCTACTGGCGCGACTTACTTTACATCGCCGAAGAGGTTTTTTTAGATCCCCTGCCCTTTTTTAAATATTTTCTGCCCCCCGAATATATCGAACTGCACAATCATTATGCGGGAGAAGATGCAGATTGGCGGATTTGGCGCGGCGAAGCCACCGCCCATCCGGAACTGCTAGAATTTATGGAAAAAGGGGAACTGCAGAAAAAAATTCCCCGCCTTTTGCACCACTGGCTGCACGATCGCGTGAATATGGAATTTGCCGAAGCCTGTATGCGCGCCATGTTTTGGCACGGTCGAGATATGGGGTGGGGCAAATTCGACGCCTATCTCGATAGCGACGAATATAAAGCCAATGCCGATCGCGCGATTAAAGCCTACTTTAAAGGCAATCCGGTGATGCTCGGCCTTTATCAACTTTTCCCCGATATGTTCCTCGAACAAGTCCGGCAATTGTCCTATTATAGCAACCTCGGACTGTTTTGGGAAGTGATGGCCCCCGTCTTTTTTGAAATGTCCGATCTCTACGATGAAGGGGGGTTAAAAACCGTTCCCGAAGCGATGAATTTCCTGGTTAACGGAATCTTCGCGATCGCCGGTCGTCCCATCTACCACCACGCGAAAATTCGCGGCGAAGTTTACGAAATTATTCCCAAATCCAAAGGCTTTATGTGGCTGTATGAAGCCGCCCTTCCCTATGTGGAAGCCGTCTTTTATCGCACCTCCCCCTTCCGGGGCACCAAGTCTTATAACGCCCAAGCAAAACAAGTGCCCGACGAGCAAAAAGATTTCCACTATGGCATTCTTTACGCCGATGTGTTTCCCGTGGGCACCGCTGGCATTCCGCCTACATTACTGATGCAGGATATGCTGCATTTCCTGCCTCCCTACTTGATAGATTACTATCAGAAACATTGCCGGGGCGAAGAGGATATGCTGATTCAGTTGGGCATTACATTCCAGCGATCGATGTACTGCGTCACCTCCGCCGTTTTCCAAGCCTTGCGCCAAGCCCTGCTCTATCCCCTCGACGATCCCAATCCAAACCATTTAATGGCCAATCGTCAGTTCTTTGAGGCGCAATTAGACCGCCTCAAACGCCCCGAATCGCGTCTGCGCGAAATTCAAAGTCAAGATTATCGTTAAACCGTCCCCCAAACTGGTTCCCCCAAACTGGTTCCCCCAAACTGGTTCCCCCAAACTGGTTCCCAGGCTCCGCCTGGGAACCCCGCTCCCGAGGCTCCGCCTCCAAGTACCCCCCTAATAACCGCATAAAACTCCCCCAAACTGGTTCCCAGGCTCCGCCTGGGAACCCCGCTCCCGAGGCTCCGCCTCCAACTCATTCAGCCTTGCCAAACTCCTCTCCAGGCTCCAGGGGATGAGGTCGGCGGAACCTCCCATTAAAAGCTCACACATCGAGCAATTGAACAGATAACAATCCTTCTTCACCCATGTAATTGCGATAACTCGAATACCGCCAATGACCCGGTTCATCTACATATCCGCGTCGAATAGGATTGTTATGAATATACTCTAACTTTTGCCGAAAAACATCTGGGCTGAAAATAGCCTGCGGATGCGACCCTTCTTGCCAAAGCTGGTATTTTTGGTCACTTTTATAAACTGCCTTTCCCGCCTTAAGCTGTTTTAGAATAGAGTGAAACTGATGTTGGATAAGCCAATCAATAATAGAGCGAGCCGTAAAAGACTTAAACTGACCCACCGCTCGCGATAGCGTAGCAGAAGAAACGATGAAATGCAGGTGGTTTTCCATGATAACATAACCATACAAAATCCACCGCTGTTTGCTTTGCATAAACCCGAGAGATTATAGTACAATTTGAGCGATTTCTGGTCGGCTAAATATAGGAATCCAGTTGACTACCGTGCAGGTGATAAAATGAGGATAATTGTCGATAAAGTGATAGCGCGATCGACCCATTTTTTTTACATTGGTAGTTAGAGAGATTGAGGGAGTGGGAAACAAAGTTTCGAGAGTAGCATTCCCTTGGGTATGGGAACGAGGGAATCTAATTTATTTTCCATCATAGCATAACCATGCAAAATCCACTGCTGTTAACACTCGTAAAACCGATCGAATCTTGTTAAATCTTGTTAAATCTTGTTAAATCTCATTAAACCTCGTTAAATCTCGTTCCCTGGCTCAGCCTGGGAACGGGATTGCGGAGACTCTGCCTCCACAAATCTTGTTAAATCTCATTAAACCTCGTTAAATCTCGTTCCCTGGCTCAGCCTGGGAACGGGATTGCGGAGGCTCTGCCTCCACAAATCTTGTTAAATCTCATTAAACCTCGTTAAATCTCGTTAAATCTCGTTCCCTGGCTCAGCCTGGGAACGAGATTGCGGAGGCTCTGCCTCCAAATCATCTGCCGAGGATCTATGACCAAAATCGGTATACTGATTAAATCTCGTTTCCAGGCTCAGCCTGGGAATGAGGGGGAACCAAGATTGTTCCCGATGATGGGGGATTAGGAGGCAGAGCCTCCACTGGGGCGTTCCCAGGCTGAGCCTGGGAACCAGGAT
>NZ_JAYFEQ010000002.1:0-1514 GCF_055795085.1 Phormidium sp. CCY1219
TCTTTAAATTGTTTCGGTAAAGTTTTCCATAATTTTTCTCTCGCCAACGGGTTTCCCTACCGCCGGGAAACCCCACCGCCCCCATCCCCATTAAATCACCACCGATTCCGGAACCCTACTGGTCGGCGGTCCGATTCCCCAACTTTGGATTTGCAACATTGTGTGACTGGAAAGGGGATAAAATCGCAGGCTATCTTGGCTGAAATTGACTTTTTTCCGCAGTTTTTGGCACAATTCCTTAAATTTGCTTTGGGTTAATCGACATTCAAAGGTTGAATATTGCACCCAAGTGCCATATGCTTTTAACAAGTCGTGAACTTTTTGGCGACGCTTGTTGCAGGGAATATCGTACACAATCACGTAGAATAACATGAGGGATATTTTGTCAAATTTCTATACATTAAAATCCTCCACTCGCCACCCCCGCTAGGAACGTGGCAAATCCATTGAAAATCGCCACGCTGACGTTGCGGACTAAAGCGGCGCGAGTCGAGAAATATAGCATAAGTGAGTTCCTCCGTTTCGGGTGGAATGTGATGGATAGTTCCACCCTAAAGAGAAGCTTCAACACAAACCAGGATTTTGGCGCGAACGAGGAAATTTTTGTTGGTGGTTGGTCATTGGTCGTTGGTGGTTGGTGGTTCGTCATGGGTCATTTGACCCGGAACCTTCCGACCTGTGACCCCATGACCACCAACCCCCAGCAACCAACCCCCAACCCCAATCACCAATGACAAATGACCAATAACCAATAACCAACCCCCAACCCCCAGCAACCAACCCCCAACCCCAATCACCAATGACAAATGACCAATAACCAATAACCAACCCCCAGCAACCAACCCCAATCACCAATGACAAATGACAAATGACAAATAACCAACCCCCAGCAACCAACCCCCAACCCCAATCACCAATGACAAATGACAAATGACAAATGACAAATGACAAATGACAAATGACAAATGCCCCTCCTGCGACCGGGTCGGCAAATCCCCGAAATGCCGATTTTCTCGTTTACCCGGTCGATGTCTCTCCCAGAAAGGGTTTCAGCGTTTTTGGCGGCGGCGCGATCGGGTGGCTGTAGCTACATTTTCCGACCCCGTCGCAAACCGGGTCTGGAAACCTTGCCAGCTATGGTTTACAATTTAAGGGGTCGGGTGCGATTCGTTCCCGCAAAAGCGGAAGGTAAAACGCCTGAAGCGTAAGTGGGGCAAGGAACACAGCCCTCAAGAGCTGACCCCCCCACAGGACGGTAAGTCCGATGGTTGGCCGAAACAAAACGGTATAAACTGATACAAAAAAGTCAACCAAAAACCTCGGAAAACTAAAGGTTAAGAGAATTTCACACTTCTTTACAAAATCTTTACAATCCGACGGAAAACTGGGAAGAACCTTGACAACTGAATGTCGATGGTGGTGAAAGCCCACCCCATAAAGTGTGTCATGTGAAAGCACCTCCCCCACGGTAGCGACTGGTCATCAATCCGTGAAGCGGGGAGGAAAGGTGGTTA
>NZ_JAYFEQ010000003.1:0-31293 GCF_055795085.1 Phormidium sp. CCY1219
TTAATTCCGGGTCAAATTGCATAATCCGTGGGCGGGGGTAACGCACCCTACCAAAGCTTTTTCCTCCAACAACAAATGACCAATAACCAATGCCAATGACTAAGGTTTTTCCGCCGCGATCGCCAATTTTGCTCCCTCAATTCGCCGCACCCGGTCCATCACCTCCACCACTTCCCCATGATCCACCGTTTTATCCGCCTTTAACACCACTACCGAAATCGATTCTGACTCGATGCGATCGCGCACGGCTTTTTCTAACGCTTCCAACTCCATCACTTCCTCATCGAGCATCACATTTCCTTTCTCATCTATCGAAATCGTCAGCTTTTTCGCCTCAGTTTGCACTTTCGCCGTAGAAGCTTGGGGCAAATTCACCGGCAAGCCTTCTGATTTCGACAAAAACAAAGAGGAAATAATGAAAAACGCCAAAATACTAAAAATGACGTCAATCATCGGCACAATGTTAATTTGCGCTTGAGTTTCCGGTTCATCGGGTAGACGCATACTGTTCTTCTCCTCGCTGTTTTTCGTACCGATGGCGATAGATTAATTCCAGTTGACCTCCCACTTCCTGAATTAATCCAATTTCGCGCAAGTAAAACCCGCGAAATGTGTTGGCAAATAATAAGCTCGTAATCGCCACCACTAACCCCATCACCGTGGAAACGAGTGCTTCGCTAATCCCTCCCGTGACTCCAGTGGTGCTGCTTCCTCCCACATCGCCTAATTTTAGGGAAGAAAACGATTGAATCAATCCTAAAATCGTGCCCAGCAATCCCAACAACGGCGCAACGTTGATAATGGTCTCGAAGACGGTGTTAAATCGTTTGAACACCGGAATTTCTGCCTGCGCCGCACTTTCTAAGGCTAAGCGAAATTCTTCCGGGGTCGGATCCTCTAAGGCGATCGCCTCTAAAAAAATTCTCGCGATCGGTAAATCTCCATTCATCTCTAACTTTCGGTAAGCCAAATTCGGGTCTTTGCAATAATATTGCAACACCTCTCGCACCATGCGGCGCTGGCGTCGATGGATCCGAAACCAAAAGAACAGGCGCTCCGCTATCAGCGCCAGGGAAACGATCGAAGCGAGCAGCAAGGGCCACGCAACTAACCCCCCTGCAACAATTAAATCACTCATGGACCTCTCTTTCTCGTGCCTGGAGCCAGCAAAACACAACCTCGCCGCTCCCGTACCACTTGATAAACTTTCTCAAAAAGCCTAAGCCCAATTGCAACACTTTGTCAAGCATTTTTCCAAATCTCACATGAAACCCGCTCCCAGAGGCGATTCTCCAGCAACCACCCTAGCCGATCGCGCTTTTCTTCATAAATCTCTCCCAAGAGCTTGACAAAACCCTCTCAATATGTATCTATTCCCGAACCTGGGGGAACCGGGCAAAAGATGAATTTTTGCAAATTTTTGGAAATTGATGCCCAAATTTATTGCTAATTAATCTCAATAATGGTAAAGAACTTATAATATCATCCTTGGCCATCTTTGGGTGAGTGGTGAACCCAGGCATTTGTTTTGCGAAGGAGATCCGACAAGCATGAGTTTTTCAACGGTTTCTGCGGCACGGCGATCGGAACAAGAACAGGCACTCAAACGGTTTATCGTCGGGAGTCTGTGCGGTTCGGCACTGCTACATCTCGCCGTAGTGCCATTCGCGATCGCATTAATCGAAAATCAATCCTCCGATATCGCCGAGGAGCCGATTGAATTTATTGTGCTTGAGGAACCCGAACCAGAACCGGAACCGGAAGTGATGGAAACTCCCGAACCAGAACCAGAACCGGAAGTGATGGAAACTCCCGAACCAGAACCAGAACCGGAAGTGATGGAAACTCCCGAACCAGAACCGGAACCGGAAGTGATGGAAACTCCCGAACCAGAACCGGAACCGGAAGTGATGGAAACTCCCGAACCAGAACCGGAACCGGAAGTGATGGAAACCCCAGCCCCGGAACCAGAACCGGAACCGGAAGTGATGGAAACCCCAGCCCCGGAACCATTTGTGGAACCACCGACAATGGAAGCGCCCGCACCGGAACCGGAACCATTTGTGGAACCGCCGGCAATGGAAGCGCCCGCTCCGGAACCGGAACCGTTTGTGGAACCGCCGACAATGGAAGCGCCCGCCCCGGAACCATTGGAATCACCCGACACCATGAACACCGCTTCATTGCTCGAACCGCAAGAACAGCCGGTGGAATCAAACGCCGAACCCTTAGCGCCGCAGGAGTCTCCCGCGCCCCTGGCAACGCCGGCACCATTACCGGAGCAGCAGGTGCCGCCCCTGTCTGCCGGGGAGCCATACGATCCCGGATATAATTCCCGAATTAGCGATCGCGCCGATATGGAAGATTTTCAAACCCCTGCAGAGTTTCCGGTGTCAGAACGGCTTCCGGATCCGCCGGTGGTCAGCGAGGTGCCCGATCGCCTCGCCGAAACCTCAGACGAGTTGAGCGAATTTCCCTTGACAGAAGAAGCGCCAACCCCGCCCGAGGAGCAACCCCAGAGCCAAGAGAATCCATTTCCGGCAACCGAGCCGGCGATCGGCGAACCCATGAGTCCACCAGAACCCTTGCCAGAACCCGCCGAAAATCGTTCCCCGGTTGCCAGCAATCTCCCCGAAACCGACTCCTCCGACGCCAATCTGCTGGAAGATTTCTCCACCGCTGACCCCACCCCAACGGTTGAGGAGAGCAACCCGAACCCCTCATCCAGTTGGAATGCACCGGACAATTCCCCCTTAAACGCCCCAGTAGAAAGCGATTCCCAACCCAGTCCCGCACCCCTAGCCACCGCCCCCGCCACTCGTCGCGCACCCGAAAGTGGAAGTACCGGAGATGACTTTTTCCAGGATATGACCGGTGGCAACGCCCCGGGAACCGCCAGCGACATCCCCAGCAATTCTCCCGAGACTTGGAGTAGCGACATGGGGGCGAGTGCAGCAGAACCGATGCGACCCGGTGCCGGCGTCATGGACCCCCTGCCCGAGGAACCCAGAGCAAGCGGTTCCCCCAGTGGTTCCCCCAGTGGTTCCGGTGGCGTGGGATGTCGCCAATGTGGAAAACCCAGCTACCCGAGAATTGCCCGCGATCGCGGATGGGAAGGGCAAGTATTGCTCAGCGTCAATATCGACCCCCAGGGCAACGTCACCGCCGTGCAAGTGGTGAATTCCAGCGGTTACGACGTATTAGATGAGTCCGCAAAAGAAAAAGCCTGGAGTTGGAAATTTGAATCCTCAGACAGCGGAGAGCAAGGTCGGCTGATTTCGATTCCATTTCGCCTAGAGGACTCTTGATGGGTTTCGACTCGTTCCCTCCTGGGGGAAACCCCCCTCCCAAAACTCCGCCTTCCCACCCACAAGTAGGGTGGGCAAGGAGTTGGCCACCCTACTCAGGCAAATTAATTTTCCATTCTGTTGTTTCGCGCTTAAATTGCACCATGCTGCGTTCGATCCAGAAAGTTTCACTGTCTTTATTAGTGGCATTGAGTTTAGTACCGATCGCCCTGTGTGGCGTTGGGCGTGCCTCAGTGGTTACATTACCCGATGGAGGTCGTTGCGAAGGGGAACTCAGCGACGGCAAAATCAACGGCGAAGCGGTTTGCGACTATGCCAACGGCGATCGCTATCAAGGAGAATTCAAAGACGGACAACCCCACGGAAGAGGAACTTACACCTTTGCCGAAGGGGGACAATACGAAGGAGAATTTGTCAACGGTCAATTTCACGGACAAGGAGTGCGTGAATTTGCCAATGGCAACCGCTACGAAGGCGAATTTCAAAACGGCAAATTTCACGGCACCGGCATTTATAGCGTCGCCAATGGGATGCAATACGAGGGAGAATTTGTAGAAGGGTCCCCCAGCGATCGCGGCACCTTTACCTTTGCCAATGGAAACCGCTGCACCGGGGCGATCGCCGACGGCAAACTCAGCGCAGAAGGCACCTGCGAATATGCCAACGGCAACCGCTATGAAGGAGAACTACACAACAACCAACCCGAAGGACAAGGAGTCTACAGTTTTGCCGAAGGCGGGCAATACGAAGGAGAATTTCGCCAGGGTCAATTTCACGGACAAGGAGTGCGCGAGTATGCCAACGGCGATCGCTACGAAGGCGAATTCCGGGAAGGCAAACCCCACGGGCGCGGAAATTTCACCTTTGCCGACGGTGGAGAATACCAAGGAGAATTTCAGGCGGGGCAGTTTCACGGACAAGGCATCCGAGAAGAAGCCAATGGCAAGCGATATGAAGGCGAATTTCAAAACGGCAAACCCCACGGCGAGGGAATTTTAAGCTTTGAGAACGGCAATCAGTACGAAGGAGAGTTTGTCGAGGGGCAGTTTAGTGGCGAAGGAACCTACAGCTTTGCCAATGGGAATCGGTATCGAGGAGAATTTCGCCAAGGGCAGTTTAGTGGCGAAGGAACCTACAGCTTTGCCAACGGCGATCGCTGTGAAGGCGAATTTTCCGAGGGGAAATTTAATGGCAGCGGAACCTGCGTCTATGCCAACGGCGACACTTACGAAGGCGAATTTCTCGACGGGGAAAAACACGGGCAAGGGATTTACATCTATGCCGACGGCACCCGCATCGAAGGCGAGTGGGAAAACGGCAAACTGCAAAAATAGCCCCGATTGCTTTATCCCCCCGACAGCGCCACTCTCCTGGGCGTGGCAGACTGCCTGACCCAAGCCGATGCTTAAAATTCGTCCCTTGCGTCCAAGCAATTTTGCTGTAAATTTGGTAGCCTAGCATAAATAGTTTTGGGAACGAATAGAAGCAGTGGATATTCAAATTGGGCGGGGCAAAACAGCTCGCAGGGCATATGGAATAGACGAAATTGCGCTAGTTCCTGGCACGAGAACCTTAGATCCATCTCTAGCGGATACCCGTTGGACCATTGGCGGCATCGAGAGAGAAATTCCGATTATCGCCAGCGCGATGGATGGCGTAGTCGATGTTCGCATGGCGGTTCTCCTGTCTCAACTTGGGGCAATGGGCGTTTTGAACCTAGAAGGCATTCAAACCCGCTATGAGGATCCCAATCCAATTCTCGATCGCATCGCCTCGGTAGGCAAAGATGAATTTGTCACCTTAATGCAGGAACTGTATGCCAAACCGGTGCAGCCGGAATTAATCGAGAAACGGATTCAGGAAATCAAAAGCCAAGGCGGGATCGCCGCCGTGAGCGCCACCCCCCAAGGAGCCGCTCAGCATGGTTCCACCTTGGCGAAAGCCGGAGCCGATGTGGTATTCGTCCAAGCCACCGTGGTTTCCACCGCGCACCTGTCCCCGGAAAGCTTCACCCCCCTGGACTTAGGGCAATTTTGCGAAGAAATGCCTTGTCCGGTGGTGCTGGGAAATTGCGTCACCTACGAAGTGGCGCTCAACTTAATGAAAGCCGGAGCGGCAGCAATTCTCGTCGGCATTGGTCCGGGTGCCGCTTGCACCTCCCGTGGCGTGTTGGGTGTCGGCGTCCCCCAAGCAACAGCAGTGGCAGACTGTGCCGCCGCCCGGGAAGATTTCTACCGCGAAAGCGGAAAATACGTGTCGGTGATTGCCGATGGCGGATTGATTACCGGCGGCGATATTTGCAAATGTATTGCTTGCGGAGCCGATGGGGTGATGATCGGATCCCCCTTCGCCCGGGCTGCAGAAGCTCCCGGACGCGGTTTTCACTGGGGAATGGCCACTCCGAGTCCGGTTTTGCCGCGCGGTACCCGGATTCGCGTCGGCACCACCGGCACTGTGGAACAAATTCTGCGCGGTCCGGCAGCCCTCGATGATGGCACCCACAACCTGCGCGGGGCGCTGCAAACCAGCATGGGCACCCTAGGCGCAAAAAACTTGAAAGAAATGCAGCAAGTGGAAGTGGTGATTGCTCCCTCTTTGTTGAGTGAAGGGAAGGTTTATCAAAAGGCGCAACAACTGGGGATGGGTAAGTAAAAATACTTATTTTGACGGAAAAGGTCAAAAATTTCGGCCATTTTCCCCACACGACAGCGATCTGTCGCTTACAATAGAATATAGCGGAGACGCATGTTTCCGTTCACTCCTCACACCACACTCCGCCCGGACTATTTTTGTTCGGGCGGTTTTTTCTCTGCTTCCTTACCTCTCGCGCTAAAATAGGGCTACACTAAACACTGCCCCCCTGATTCATCACCGTAGTAATCCTAGCAGCTCGCCGTAGAGTTCTTCACCGTTGGAGAAACAAATCAGGCGGCTAGGAAACCTGGGATGGTTGCGGGGATGGTAAAATTACTCTGTGATAAACCGTCTAGAAAAGGAATAGCAGGCATGTCAGCAGCCGCTCAAGTTACAGACTCGACTTTTAAGCAAGAAGTTCTCGAGAGCGAAGTCCCCGTTCTCGTTGATTTTTGGGCACCCTGGTGCGGTCCTTGCCGAATGGTCGCCCCAGTGGTCGATGAAATCGCTCAGCAGTACGATGGTCAGATCAAGGTCGTCAAAGTCAATACGGACGAGAACCCAAACGTCGCTAGTCAATATGGAATAAGAAGCATTCCGACTCTGATGATTTTCAAGGGCGGACAACGGGTGGATATGGTAGTGGGTGCAGTGCCCAAAACCACGTTAGCCAATACCTTAGAAAAATATATAGAAAAGTAAGTTCGTCCCAGATGCCGACTCCCCCGAACCGAAGGATCCTTCACTCGAGTCGGTTTTGCCTCAGTGTTGTTTGAGATAGCATCGGCGCGGGGCTGGAAAATCCGACACCCCCTTTCGAGTGCAGCGATTCGCATGGGCGATCGCCTCGTACAAACGAGCGGTAGCAATTTAATGCCAAACAGATTTCCCGCCCTAGCCCACCGCTAGGACGGGTATTTTTGCGAGGCCGATCGCCGTTAACTTGTTGTTAAACCAGTGGGGATCGCTTTTGGGTAGAATCAAACTGTAGCCTCTGATAGTTTTATGGCTCCACCTTCTAATTCTTTGGACGCTTTGGATAGTTTGCGCTTACAAGTCAACGAATTAATTGACGACCTGCCAAACTTAAAATTTAGAAAATGGATCGAGCGATCGCTCGGAACCGTGGTTCGCCTCGCGGACGAACAAGTAGAACGACTCGACTGGAAAATTCTGAGTGCTGCCTTGCAAGACATGGAAGGCGCATTCCAGATGTTTTATCCCTATCGCCATATCCGCAAAATTTCCATCTTCGGTTCTGCCCGGATTTCCCCGGAGTCCCCCGAGTATGGCATCGCCGTAGATTTCGCCCGCCATGTGGTGCAGCAGGGATTTATGGTGATGACCGGTGCGGGGGGTGGCATCATGGAAGCGGGAAATAAAGGAGCCGGTGCCGATCGCTCTTTGGGGTTAAACATACAACTCCCCTTCGAGCAAGACGCCAATCCCTTTATCGACGCGGAAAATAAACTGGTCGAATTCAAATATTTCTTTACCCGCAAGTTATTTTTCTTGCGCGAAAGTGACGCGATCGCCCTATTCCCCGGCGGTTTCGGCACCCAAGACGAAGCCTTTGAATGCTTGACCCTCGGTCAAACCGGACGCTTTGGCCCATGCCCGGTGCTGCTGATCGACCGCCCGGGCGGCGACTACTGGAAAGACTGGGATGCCTACATCCGCAAGCATCTGCTCTCCCGGGGCTTGATCGGCGATCGCGATTGCAGTATCTACACCATTACCGATAACGTAGAGGTCGCGATCGAAGCAATTCGCAGTTTCTATCGCATCTACCACTCCAGTCGCTATGTCCGCGATATCTTCGTCATCCGCCTCAAGTCGGAGCTGTCGGACGCCGCTGTAGACATTCTCAATCAAGAGTTTAGCGACATCTTGGTTCGGGGAACCATACAAAAGAGTCAGGCGTTACCGGAAGAAACAATGGATGAAACCTTCCACCTACCCCGTCTGATTTTTTACTTTAATCGGCGCGACGCCGGACGCATGTACGAACTGATTGCCCGCATTAACGAACTCGGCGATCGCACCAGTGAGGAGTCGGCTCATCCAGAACGCAAGTAAATTGCTCTAGATGAGACAAAAAATGAGACAATTGTCAATTGTAGGTGATAAAACTTTACACGAGCATGGCAGAAATTCAATTTTCAAGAGGGATTAAGGAAGATATCGTCCCAGAAGTACGCTTGACCCGTTCCCGGGACGGACAACAAGGTACCGCCACCTTTTACTTCCAAAATCCCAATATTTTGGACAAGGACAGCACCGATGAAATTACCGGCATGTACTTAGTTGATGAAGAAGGCGAAATCGCATGCCGAGATGTGAAAGGTAAATTTGTCAACGGTCAACCCGAAGGCATCGAAGCGATTCACGTGATGAAATCTCAGGAAGATTGGGAGCGATTTATGCGCTTCATGGAACGCTATGCCGAAGAAAATGGCTTAGGCTTTAGCAAAGCTTAATCCCGTTGGTGACATTTTCCCAGACCACGCGATCGCGCCGGAATTTCTCATGTCCTCCATTCCCCATCCCGATTCCCAACCACAGGCGGTGAATTGCGCCGCGATTACCCTCAGCGATACTCGTACCCGCGAAACGGACCGCAGCGGCGGATTGATTCGGCAATTCCTCGCCGATGCCGGTCACTCGGTGGTAGAGTACGCCATTCTCAAAGACGATCCGCGCTTAATTCAAACCCAATTGCAAAATTTGGGTCAGCGGTTGGATGTGGATGCGATAATCTTAAATGGGGGCACCGGCATCGCGCCGAGAGATACCACCTATGACGCGATCGCCGCTTTGTTGGAAAAAACCCTCCCCGGTTTCGGCGAAATATTTCGCGTTTTGAGCTATCAAGAAATCGGTTCGCGAGCGATCGCCTCTCGGGCGATCGCTGGCGTCTATCGCGCTAAGCTGGTGTTTTCCATTCCCGGTTCTAGCGGTGCGGTCAAACTGGCAATGCAACAGCTCATTTTACCCGAACTGATTCATCTCACCCAACAATTACATCAGCAGCCCTAATCCGATGGCTGTCGTGTCTCTTTCTTAACCTAAGGTTGGGGAAATTTTCGCGATCGCTCCTTTAAACTTCACAAAAACCCCGGTTCCTCCCTCAGATATCTGGGATTTTATCGCCCCGGTTCCTCCCGCAACTTCACACCCTCAGTCACTCAAAAATCCAAGCTAGCCCCCGTCACAGCAACCCGTTGAACAGATTCACCTTGGGATTGCGGATCCAGCATCCACCACCCCTCTAAACTTTCCGCTGAGAGACAATCGCGCTAACTAAATAGTCTCTAATAATTCTTTCATCGACGAGTTGACCAATGGGATTGCAAATCTTAAAAAATCTTAAAAAATCTCCCCAACGCAAGTATTACGTTTCATTATAAAACCGACCCGCAACATCCCATTGCGGTGAATTAACGCTATCATAATAAAGGGAAGTTAGGCAAGTGTCAGAAGTGGCGAAACAACAGCGCTCCCATCGTGGCAACCTGGACGGAAAGATTTTCGGAGAGTTTCTCTCTATTTCCTCTCAAATCCGCCGATAAAACTGGCAGAGTTACAACGCCAACCTTGACCCATCACCGAAGCGATCGCTGACGCTTTTTCGGGCACAATCCCGGGAAAAAGTTGGTCAAACACGAAAAAAACCATGATAGAACTTGCAGGTTATTCAGTTCTCGAAAAAATTTACGCCGGCACCCGAACCCAGGTTTATCGCGGAGTGCGCCTGTGCGATCGCCAACCGATTATCCTGAAAATTCTCAACCAAGAATGTCCCAGCTTTCGCGAACTGGTGCAGTTTCGCAATCAATACATCATTGCCAAACCCCTAGAGACCCCGGGAATTATCAAACCCATTGCCCTCGAACCCTATGGCAATAGTTATGCGATCGTTCTGGAAGATAAAGGCTGCATTTCCCTGAAAAAATATAGCGCCGATCGACCCCTCAACCTTGCCGATTTCTTGGCAATCGGCATCCAAATTGTCACCACCGCGATCGACCTGCATCGCCACCGGATTATCCACAAAGATATCAAACCGCAAAATATCCTCATCAACCCCACCACCAAACAAGTTTTTCTCATCGACTTTAGCATCGCATCTCAACTCCCGCGAGAAACCCAAGAACTAAAAAACCCCAACATTCTCGAAGGCACCCTGGCGTATATGTCCCCGGAACAAACCGGCAGAACCAGCCGAGGAATCGACTACCGCACCGACTTTTATTCCTTGGGGGTGACATTCTACGAATTACTCACCGGAAAGCTGCCATTTTCCGCCACCGATCCGATGGAATGCCTCCACTGTCACCTCGCCACCGAACCGATTCCCCCCCATCATCTCAATTCCCAAATTCCCGAAATCCTCTCGCGCCTCATCCTCAAATTGATGGCAAAAACGCCAGAAGAGCGCTATCAAAGTGCCTATGGAATTCGCGCCGACTTAGAAAAAATCGAGGGCGAATGGCGCGATCGCGGGGAAGTTTCCAGCTTTCCCCTCGCCCAAAAAGATATCGGCGATCGCTTCACCATTCCCGACAAACTGTATGGCAGAAATCGCGAAGTGGAACAACTACTCGCCGCCTTCCATCGCGTTAGCACTGGGGACTCCGAAATGATGCTGGTTTCCGGATTTTCCGGAATCGGAAAAACCGCCTTAGTAGCCCAAGTCCACAAACCAATTCTCCGACATCGCGGATACTTTATCAAAGGAAAATTCGACCAATTCAACCGCGATATTCCCTTCCGGGCCTTCGTGCAAGCCTTCTCCGATTTAGTCCGACAATTACTGGGAGAAAGTGCCGCCGATATCGCCACTTGGAAAGCAAAAATCCTCACCGCTTTAGGCGATCGCGCCGCCGTCATCATCGATGCCATTCCCGAACTCGAACTGTTACTCGGAACCCAACCCCCCGTCCCCGAACTGGATGCTACAGCGGCTCAAAATCGCTTTAACTTACTCTTTCAAAAATTCATCCGCGTGTTTCCCAGTGCCGATCGCCCCCTGGTAATTTTCCTCGATGACTTGCAGTGGGCAGATTCCGCCTCATTAAAATTAATTCAGTTATTAATGAACGACACGCAACTCGGACATCTGCTCTGTATCGGCGCGTATCGCGATAACGAAGTCAGTGCGGCGCATCCCTTGATGCTGACCCTGGAAAACATTAGCAAAACTGAGGCACATGTCGAGCAGATTGTTCTGAAACCATTAGAATTTACCGCCCTCAATCAGTTCGTTTCCGATACCCTTTCTTGTCCCGGCGATCGCGCCGTTCCCTTGACCCGCTTAATCCAGCAAAAAACCCAGGGAAACCCCTTTTTCGCCGCCCAGTTTCTCAAAAGCTTGCACGAAGAAGGGCTAATTGTCTTTAACAGCGATCGCGGATCTTGGCAGTGCGATATCAGTGGCGTCAAGGCACTTTCTTTAACCGACGATGTGGTGGAGTTCATGGCGCTGCAATTGCGAAAACTCCCGAAAAAAACTCAAACCGTTCTCAAACTTGCTGCCTGTATCGGCAATATTTTCGATTTAGAAACCCTGGCGATCGTCTATCAAAAACCCCGATCCGAAACGGCGGCTGATTTGTGGAGTGCATTGCAAGAAGGGTTAGTGGTTCCCACCAACGAACTGTATAAATTTTTTACCCTAGAAGATACAGAAACCAGCCTACAGCACTCGCCGGAAACCGCCGATTATAAATTTTTGCACGATCGCGTACAGCAGGCAGCGTATTTTCTGATTCCGCCGGATAAAAAACAAGTCACCCATTTAAAAATCGGACAGCGATTGTGGCAAAACACGCCACCGGAACGGTTAGAAGAGAACATTTTTGAAATTGTCAATCAATTAAATTATGGCATAGAGAGCATCCAGGATGCCAGCCAACGAGAAGAAATTGCCGCCTTAAATGCGATCGCCGGACGAAAAGCTCAGGCATCCACCGCTTATGCTGCCGCATTTGCTTATTTTAGCTTTGGCATCAAGCTGTTGAACGATCGCCCTTGGCAGCATCAATACGAACTGACGTTAGAACTACACGAACGCGCGGCAGAAACCGCCTTTCTCAGCGGCAACTTTGTGCAACAGGAAAAATTAACCGCCACGGTGTTGCAACAGGCGAAAACCCTGCTGGATAAAGTGAAAACCTACGAGATTGCGATCGCCGCTTGCATGGCCCAATGCAAGCAACTCGAAGCCCTAGAAATCGCACGGCAAGTGCTAACCCTGCTGGATGTTACCTTTCCCGAATCTCCAACTTACGCCGAGATTCAACAAGAATTTGCCAGGACCAAATCTCATTGGCAACAAGCCCAACAGATCCAACAACTCATTCATCTGCCCAAGATGAGCGATCCGTATCAACTGGCAAAACTGCGGATTTTGGCGAGTATTTTTACCACTATCTTTCAAGTTGCGCCTCAATTATTGCCCCTGATTATCTTAAAACAAGTTAATCTGTCGATTGAAGGTGGAAATGCGCCCTTATCTGCCTTTGCCTATGCCAGTTACGGACTACTTTTGTGTGGGGTCATTTTAGATATCGAAGCGGGTTATCACTTCGGGAAACTGGCGTTAAACCTGTTAGAAAAATTCGATGCGAAAGCCCTGCGATCGAAAGTGGTGATGGTCGTTTACTCCAATATTTGGCATTGGAAAGCGTCGATTCGCGACACCTTAGCCCCCTTTCTAGACGCCTATGCCAGTGGGTTGGAAACTGGGGATTTAGAATATGCCGCAATTTCGGCTCACGTGTATTCGTATCACTTGTATTTTAGCAGCGCGCAACTGCCCCGCGTGGAAGCAGAAATGGCCAAGTATTGCGAGGCGATCGCGAAAATCGAACAAGAAAATATTCTCAATTACAACCGAATTTATCACCAAACGGTGTTAAATTTGGTGGGACGTGCGGAAAATCGCTGTCGGTTAACTGGAAGTGCTTACAACGAAGAAATTATGTTGCCGTTGCACGAGGCAGGAAATGACAAGACGGCGGTGTTTTATGTTAATTTCCACAAGCTTTATTTGGCGTATTTGTTTGGGGAGATTGACGAGGCGATCGTCTATGCAGAAATGGCGGATCGCCATGTAGATGGCGTAACGGCGCTGCTGGTGGTTCCCTTCTTTTATTTTTACGATTCTTTAGCGCAATTGGAATTCGCGGCGGGCAGTCCCCAACCTCAGCAAGAAACTCGCCTGCAAAAGGTGGCTAAAAATCAGGAAAAAATGAGTCTCTGGGCCGATAGCGCCCCGATGAATCACGGACATAAGTTTTATTTAGTCGAAGCAGAACGCTATCGAGTATTGGGGAAACAGACAAAGGCGATGCAGATGTACGATCGCGCTATTTTCCTTGCCGAGGAAAACGAATACCTTGCCGAAGTTGCTCTCGCCAACGAACTCGCCGCCAAATTTTATTTGGCATGGGGCAAAGCGAAAATTGCCCGAGTGTATCTCACCGATGCCTACTATGCCTACGCCCGGTGGGGGGCGATCGCCAAAATCGAACAGTTGGAATCCCGCTACCCCGACTTACTCGCGCCGATCCTCGCCCAAAAAAATACCCTGACTGCCTCAGAAAGTGCCAGTACCAACACGATCGCCGCACTCAGCGCTCATCTGACCACCGGAACCGTGACCGATGCCACCACTTCCAGTGTGTCGTCGATGTTAGATATTTCCACCGCGATAAAAGCTTCCCAAGCGCTGTCTGAGGAAATCCAGCTCGATCGCTTACTCTCGGAGTTAATTACGATCGCGATGCAGAATGCAGGCGCAACCAAATGTGCGCTGGTGTTGCCTCAGGGCGATACTCTCGCGATCGAAGCCTTCGGCGTGAATGGGAAAGAATGCTCCGTATTGCAATCTCTGCCCCTGCAAGAGTGCGACGAAATTCCCGCCACCGCGATCGAGTATGTATCCCGCACTGGCGAAACCCTGCTGCTCAACGATGCCACCACCGAGACGATTTTGGCTGCCGATGCTTATATGATGCAGCATCAGCCGAAAAGCATATTATGTGCGCCCCTACAGAATAGCGGCAAAACGATCGCCATTTTGTACTTAGAAAATCATCTCACCCGAGGCGCATTTACCCGCGATCGCCTCGCCTTGATTCACATTCTCACCTCTCAAGCGGCCATTTCTTTAGAAAATGCCCGTCTTTATCGGGATTTGCAGCACTCCGTACAACAAAAAACCGACTTGCTGGCTTCTTTGCAAAACGCACAACTGCAACTGGTGCAAAACGAAAAAATGTCCAGCCTGGGTCAACTCGCCGCTGGCGTGGGGCACGAAATTAATAACCCCTTGAGTTTTATTGCCGGCAATATCAATTTAGCCAATGAATACATCCAGGATTTGCTCGAACACTTGCGCCTTTATCAGCAGCAATTTCCCGATGGGGACGAAAAAATCAACCACCATGCTGAAGCAATCGACCTGGAGTATTTAATCGAAGACTTGCCAGAATTGATTGCATCCATGAAAACCGGCACCGATCGCATCCGCTTGCTGAGTCAGTCGTTGCGAACCTTTTCCCGCGCCGATACCGACACCAAGGTGGAATTCAATATCCACGAAGGCATCGACAGTACCTTGCTGATTTTAAAACACCGACTGAAAGCCAATCCCAATCGACCGGCGATCGAGGTTGTCAAACATTATGGCGAATTGCCCTCAGTTAAATGCTATCCCGGACAACTCAATCAGGCGTTTATGAATTTACTCGCCAATGCCATTGATGCATTGGATGAAGCGAATCGCGAGCGTTCTTTTGATGACATCAAGCGCGATCCAAATATTATCTCGATTTACACTAAAGTTGACCCCGCTGGCGAGTTCGTGCAAATCCGAATTGCCGATAATGGTCCGGGGATGCCAGAGGAGATTAAACATCGCGTTTTTGACCATTTATTTACCACCAAACCCCCCGGAAAAGGCACGGGATTGGGATTGTCGATTTCTCGTCAAATTGTCGAATCAAAGCATGGGGGACAATTACGCTGCATCTCCTCGCCCGATCGCGGGTCGGAGTTTATCATTGAAATTCCCCTGTAAGCGATGGTTATACAGCACAACCCGCCACCGCCTGAAATTTACCTTGCCCGATTCTTATACTAGCTGCATCTTTTCCCGGGGGTTCGATTGCCCTCGGGCGATCGCGATCGCCTCTTTTTGCCAACAATTAAAACAAATTACTTCATAATAACACATATTCAGCTAAAATGCAAGCAGAAAATTACTGAAAATTTACGCCTCCTGACAGAGCCAAGCGGGGGGGTTTTTCGGTATAATTACTTATTTAAGAAAAAATCCAAACTTGGGCAACCTATAAAATATTCATAATTTGTTACAAGGAGGCAACATGGGACTGACTATTGGCACGGTGGGGAACGACTTCGCGATCGCCGGCTCCGACTCAGAGACCCTTCTGGGTTTTCCCGGAGACGATACACTGCTGAGTCTCGATGAAGATGGCAATCTTCAGGGAAATCAAGGAAATGACCTGATCCAAGGCAATGGAGGAGACGACACCCTGTATGGCGGACAGGATTCCGATTCCCTCTTCGGCGGCGAGGGGAAAGACCAATTGTTTGGCGACAAAGGGAATGACTTCGCATGGGGTAACGAAGGTAACGACTTCCTCATCGGCGCAGAAGGCAATGATTTATTATTTGGCAATCAAGATAATGACTTAATATTCGGTGATTCTGGTAACGATATCTTGCATGGCGGTCAACACGAAGATTCCGTTTATGGCGGCGAGGGAAATGACAGCGTATTTGGCGACAAAGGGAATGATTTAGTCGCGGGAAGCGAGGGCGAAGATTACGTTTATGGCGGGGAAGGCGACGACGTTGGATTTGGCAATAAACAAAATGACCACCTCTTTGGCGATGGGGGAAACGATACGTTTTATGGCGGATATGATGACGATACCCTGTATGGCGGAAACGGCAACGATTGGCTTTATGGCGAAGCGGGGGATGATTTTTTATTCCCAGACGCAGGGGCAGATACCCTCAGTGGTGGCGACGGGAGCGATATATTTATTTTAGCCAGAGGCATGGGGGGGTTTCGGATTGCCGAGGCGAATGTAATTACCGATTTTAACTTCGATGAAGATTTAATCGAATCGATTGAAGACTTGCGGTTTGAAGATTTTAATATTTTTGACGGGAGTGGAGAATATGAAGGAAGCGCGATCCTGCAAGACGATCGCACCAAAGAGTATTTGGCGATCGTAGAAGGTGTGAGTCGAGATATTCTCATCACTGGCACTTCATTTATCGAACCCCCTTTGTCTCTCAGCGATCTCGGAATTGCATTTACAGCCCCCCCCAGTACGCCGACGAGACCGCCGCGCCAGGTATGGATCGTGAACGATACCACCCCAACGGGAATACTCGGAGTTGTGACCCCACAGGCCACCAGTACCACGGAATACGAGATTACCGCGATCGCAGACAGTTCCGGACAACTCCTACCCGATTCCTTCACCATAGATTCCACCACCGGTGAACTTTCCTTCAGCGATCCGAACGCCGCGACGCAGGCGGATTATTTTGACCTGGATATTACCATTACCGATACCGATACCGATACCGATACCACAGAAACCTATCGCATTTATACCTCAATTCAATCGGCGATCGACGAGGCGGTGGCGGGGGATACTCTGCGCGTTGCACCAGGCACCTATGTAGAAGACCTGCAAATCAATAAATCCGTCACCCTCAACGGTGCGAATTCCGGAATACCTGGAAATGACGCCACTCGCGGCACCAATGAAACGATTATTAATTCTGCATCCGGTGTGTCGGGAATTCAGATTCTCGCCAGCAACGTGACCCTAGATGGAATTGAAACCGATAGCGATATTTTGGCCACCGCCAATAGCGAACCCCTGGAAAATATCGCCATCCAAAACGTTCGTCTGTGGGGAGCAATGGATGGCATTAATTTAGAAGAAGCCGCCAGCGCTTTGGTGGAAAATAATTTAATTGAAGGCGGCGGCGGCATTATTATAGGTTGGTTTGACAACGCAACCGAGGCCACAGTTCGCAACAATATTCTCAATGAAGTTGAATTTGGAATTTGGGGGTCGCTGTCCGGTTCTACCCTGGACAATAATATCATCAACGCCGGGAATACTGTCAGCGATTCCGATGCGGGAATTGGCGGAATAATGGTCGATTCGAGCATTATGAATAATCAGGTAAGCGGTTACGAGAATGGCGCGATCGCGATTAATTTAGAGTCAAAATCTGCCGATGTTATCCTCGCCAATAATACGGTGGAAGCTTCAGATATCGGCATTTTGATTTCCCCGGAGGTGCAGAATGCTTCGGTAGGCAACAATAGCTTTGCCAACAATACCGAGGATCTGAAAGTGTCGGCTACCGATCCGATTTCTCAGAGCGCATCGGCCAGTTTTTCCACTGCGCCGATGAATATTATTATCGGCTCGATGGGCGATGATAGCTTAACCGGCACGGAGAATAATGACCTGTTGCTCCCCGGGCAAGGGAGCGATACCTTAACCGGTGGAGAAGGAATGGATACGGTGGTTTATGCAGCGATCGCGACTGGTGCGGTGAGTGGCGATCGCCTTTCCGACTTTAGCTTTGGCCCGGAGGGTGACGCGATCGGGATAACTGGCAATCTCAGCGGATTGAATGCAGGGACGCCAGTGGTACTCAAAGATACCAGTAGTTTGGATGGCACGGAAAATGCGATCGCCGATACGGAAGCGAACGTTTTAGCCGTAACCAGCAGCAGTGCCAGGGTTGCTTACGCCCGCGATACCGGGACGCTGTATTTCGATCGAGATGGAGATTTTACCACCGATGCGATCGCGGCGGTGGATATTGGCATCGGCAACTTCACCGACAGCAATCTGCTATTTTTAGACTCATAACCACAGCAATGGGTCATGCATCCCTCGATCCATGACCCATCTGCTTGACTTGCAAATATGACGTGGCACGCCCAAGGTGCCAGTTCCCTACTGCGTGGCGAGGGGAGCCGGTTTGAGTTGCGCCATCAGGGTAGACACCGCTCGAGCATAGCAAGGATCTGCCCGGGTGCCGCGCAACTCGGGATCGCTTGCCAGTTGCCGTTCTTCCTCAGCACTCAAATCGATAACGATATCCGGGGTAATTCCTTTATGGCTGATATCCGTACCATTCGGAGTATAGTAGTGGGCGATGGTCACGGTCAAACCCGACCCATCCGACAGAGAGTGAACCGACTGCACCAGTGCTTTGCCGAAGGTTTGAGAGCCGATAATCGTAGCGCGTCCGTTATCTTTCAGGGCACCGGATAAAATTTCGCTCGCGCTTGCAGAGTTATCGTCCACCAGGACCGCCAGGGGTAAATTGGTGATGGCAGATTGATTGGCGCGGAAATCGTGGCTTTCCCCATTGCGGTCTACGGTTTGCACGATCGCACCGCTATCCATCCACATGCGAGCGATATCGATACTGGCATACAATAAGCCACCGGGATTGCCGCGCAAATCCAATACGAAGGCATCCACATCGCGATCGCTCAACTCTTCGATCGCCGAGCGCATTTGTTCGGCAGCGTGAGAACTGAACTCCTGCAACTGAATGTAACCTACGTTTCGCCCGCCTTCCTGCTGTACCTTATAATGAACCGCTTGCAGTTCGATGCGAGCGCGTTCCAGGGTGACGTCAAACTCCCCGCGATCGCTGCGGTAAAGCCGCAAACTCACCTGCGTCCCCACCTCCCCCCGGATTAAATCCGCAGCTTGTTCCACGCTCATCCCTTCCGTGGGTTGGCTGTCAATCGCCACAATTTGGTCTCCTGCTTGCACCCCTGCCGAGATCGCCGGCGAATTTTCCAGGGGTTCGACCACCGTAATGATTTGCGTCTCTGGGTTGAGTTCCAGACGAATCCCCACCCCAGACAGTTCTCCCGAGGTTTGACTGGTGAGCTGTTCGTACTGATCCGGATCCAAAAACCGCGTGTAGGGGTCGTCTAATTTGGCTAAAGCGGTTCGCACTGCCGCATACGCTTGCTGTGCCGAGGTATAGTCTCGATTCAGCAGTTCGGTGCGGGTGGCTTGCCAATCCATTTGATTAAAGCTGCCATCCACATATTCCCGATTCACAATTTGCCACACTTCATCGACAATCGCTTTCGGACTCTCTTCGAGTTCGGCGCGCACGGCGCGCGAACCGATTGGCGCTAATAAGGATAAGATGGCTGTGGTGGCACATGCCCCACCAAACAGGGCAGTTTTCAGCCAAGAGTTGCGGTTTGTGTATGAATTCATTTAGATTCTTGCAGTGATTGGATGATATACGGCAACGGAAAATTAAAAAAGCAAAACGGCGATCGGCGTTTCACAGCGGGATGACAGCGCAGCCGGGACTTTCGTTCGGTCGAGCCGGCATGTGACTCGCCTGGGTTCTACAAGGGGTTTGAGGGCGATCTCGGTTTTTTTACCCGGCGCGACGCAAGTTTTTCTCTTTTGGGCGATCGCAGAAAACAACCTAAACCTCTACCTCCATTTATAACGTTTTCTCTTCCCAGTGCCGAGTGCTTTTGAGAACACTCCATCCCCCTCGCCATCTTCTTAAATCTGCCACACTCAAGAGTGGGAATCTCTTTGAGCGACGATCTCAGCTTTTTATAAATTTTTGTAACAATCCCCTCCATGTGCTTGCCCGTTTAGATGGTAGTGACTTCACCAGGCTCGAAACGGTTTCCGGAGGTGAACCCAAAACCCCAGACCCCGTTATGCGTGGCTAGAGTTGCACTGCTATTTTTCATGCCCACCTTTATTTTCATTATATCGCTACAATACTTAATAAATCAAACCCTCTCCGATTCGGATTTCTTCTCTTTTTCGGTGACGGTTGTCAACACCGAACCAGAGAGTCAGCAGGAGAGCGTGTCTTTCCCCCGTTTGGGGAAAGCGTAACCCAACGAACCGCAGTTCAGCAGCAACAGCAGAGGTCAAGGTGCCGTGATATCCAAAGCGAAAACAATGTTTGCAACCGGGAAACCGGGATGGGTCAATCTGAGCATCGCCCTGGTGGCGCTCATCGGCGCGATCGCCTTGCAGCAAATGCGCCTGAACGACCCGCGATCGGGGAGTCTCGACCCGCAAAAAGCCCAACAACAAGAAGCCCTGCAACTCGAGGTGCTGGCGCGATCGCCCACCTTCGGGTTCGATAACTTACTCGCCGACTGGCTTTTCTTAAAATGGGTGCAATATTTTGGCGACGAGCCACTGCGCGAGCAAACCGGTTACGATCTCAACGACGATTACTTCGATCTGATTACGAAGCTCGATCCGCGCTTTGCAGAAGTTTACCCTTTTATTTCCACCGCCGTTTCCTTTACCCAAGGTAAACCCGAAACCGGGATCGCCTTCATGGAACGCGGTACCGCCGCCCTGTCGCCAGAAATGGATCCCAAAGCCTATATGGTTTGGCGATACAAAGGTCTCGACGAGTTACTCTTACTCGGCGATATCGAAGCGAGCATTTATTCCCATGAAATGGCAGCTCAATGGGTGAAAGCCACCCCGGAAGAAGACGCCGCAGAACTTGCAGAACTTTACCAACGAATGGCTCAATTTCTCCGCAGCGACCCCGACAGCACCCCGGTGCGATTTTGGGCGTGGAACGAGGTGTATCATAACGCAATGACGGAAAGCGTCCAACTGCGCGCGGAGGAAGAACTGTTAAAACTCGGAGCCGAAAAGCAAATTACCGAGTCCGGAGGGGTGCGCTTTTTCTTACCCGAACCAAGCAGTGGAGAATAATGGCCAAGCAGAAGAAAAACTCCCCCAACTTAGCCGGTGAGTCTTCCCCTACTCGGAAAAAGCACCGGAAAACGAGGAAAAATGTTTTAATTTTTGTCACGTTACTGTTGACATTTTGCGCGATCGCTGCTTTAATGCAACAGAGAAAAACCCTGCAACAGGCCGCCGCACAACCGGTGGATGCCATTTTGGTCCTCGGCGGTAGCATCAAACGGGAAATGTATGTGACGAAACTCGCCAAACAGCATCCCGAAATTCCCATATTGATTTCCCAAGGGTCTGAGGCTCCTTGCGTGTGGCTGCTTTTCGAGCGCGATAACGCACCGATGCAGGGCGTCTGGTTAGAACAATGTGCGGATTCTACTTTTGGCAATTTTAAATTCGCCTGTCCCATCCTGGAGCGGTGGGATGCGCGCCATGTGAAAGTGATTACCTCTCCCAGGCACTTACCCCGCGCCAAATGGCTGGCGCAAATTATCTTAGGTGCGAAGGGCATCTGGGTGGAAATGGAATTAGTCGAGGAACAGGGAGTTCCGGGAAATCGCGAGTTTTGGTTAAAAACCCTGGTGGATGTGACGCGCAGTGCCCTGTGGGCGATCGCCGCTCAGTTTTATACTCCCCACTGTACTCAAGTGCAACCCCTCACCGCCGTAGATATGGAACAGTGGGAACGAGAAGGATTCCAGTGCGAACATCAAGCCGGTTTATGAGCGTCAAACGCTCCCCCAAACCATTAAGACGCGCGATCGCGAATCTCGGAATAGGCGATCGCCCGCAGGGTAGACAAAGGCACGCTGTAAAAATACTCGCGCCGAAACTGCTCCTCGCGTACCGCCGCAAAAAATTGGGCGATTTCCCCAGAAGGATAAAGTGAGAGTTCGCGATCGTCTCCCCCGTCATCCGTGGCCACACATTGCACCCCATCGGCGATCGCCGTAATTTGAAACCCCAAATGCTCCAAGGTTTGCAATCCCAACCCCAAGGTGCGATCGCTCACTCCCACCTTTTCGCGCAACTGCTGGCGCGTCGCCACCTGACCCGTGCGACTCAGATATTTTGCCACCCCCACCAACTGCTGCCAAATCTGTAGCGGTGCTAGGGGTGGCGGCGGTGAGTAAGCGATCGCCAATGTCTTCCCCGACTCCATCGCCAACCCAAACCACTGGTGAAACTCCTCCCAACTCCTCGGACACTCGGACAACACGATCGCCGCATCCACCTCGTCTCCCCCGACCCTTTCCTCCCCCACCCACAACTCCTCACCGCGCCAATCCACAATCTCCAGAGGGCATTCCCCCGAAACCGCCACCGACCCCGCCGCCCGACGCACCGCAATCAACCGCACTTCATAGCGTCTGTTGTAACTATTCGAATCCAACTCCACAATTGCATCGCACTCATCCGATGGCAATTCATCTTTATAATGTCCCCACCACACTCCCGGAAATCCCCGTCCCGTAGAATCATCTACAATTTCAAATTCCGTTTTAATATATTGAACTTTCCCCCCCTTAAAATCCTTAATATTGCGATGCCAAACATGTTGAAAGCGACAATTTTCAATAAAAATCCTCGGCACCGGATTCCCCATCCCGCAAGGTTCGAGCAATTTCAATTCTTGGAATAACGGTTTTCCCAATTGCGCCACCTTACACACCAAATCCGCTTGCACCACCTGTACCCCTAAATCGCCATTGCGCCAGCGTTGCTCGCGCAAATGCCGATTAATCGCCTCAGTAAATAAGGGAATATTTTCCACCGGCAAACTCAACCCCGCCGCCAAGGGATGCCCGCCAAATCGGTGCAATAAATGCGCCTGTTCTTTGACTAATTCATATAAATCGATACCATTCACCGATCGCGCCGAACCTCGGGCAAGCGCCTGGGGATCGAGTAACGGAGAATTGACATTTTCTTGGGTTTTAACGCTGTCTTCGGTCGTGAGTAAAATCGTCGGTAAAGCGCACTCTTGCGCCACCTGACCGGCAACTAATCCCAGAACCCCGGCGGGCCATTGCGGATCGTCGAGGACGATAACTCGCGTGGTGGAAAGGTCGAGGTCTTCTAATTTTTGAGAGACTTGTTTGGCCACATCTTTTTGCACAGATTTACGGCGCGTATTGGCCAAATCGGTGTCTAACGCCAGTTTTTGGGCGCGCCGACGATCGCGGGTGGTGAGCAATTCCACACAGAAAGAGGCATCCCCATGAATGCGACTGACCGCATTAATCCTCGGACCGATACCAAAGGAAATATCCGTCGGGCGATCGCCATGTCGCTTGCACAAGTCTAACAGTTCTCCCACCCCCGGACGCCGCCGGTCCGTGGCGGGTTTTTTAAACTCCCGATGCAGGCGATCGATACCCACCTGCGCCAGATAGCGACTTTCTCCGCGCAATTCCACTAAATCGGCAATTAAACCAATCGCCACTAAATCTAACAGCGCCCCTAGCGGTTCTTGGGGAACCTCTGGCATGATTTGATAGAGCGCTTCCACCAGTTTATAGGCAACCGCAACCCCGGAAAGTGTCGCCAGGGGATGGTTTTCTGGGAAATGGCGCGGGTTGACAATCGCCACCACTGGGGGACGCATCGTCGGTAAGGTATGGTGATCCGTGACGATGGTCTCGATACCCAATTCCCGCGCATACTCGATTTCCTCGAGATTCGTGCTTCCCGTGTCGCAGGTGACGATGAGTCGCGTCCCACTGCTCGCTAATTGGTCGATTCCCCCATGGTTTAATCCGTGGGATTGAGTCAGGCGGTTGGGGATGAAGTAGGTTAGATGGGTATGGCGATCGAAAAACTGCCCCAATCCGTCCCATAACACGCTCGTGGCGGTGACGCCATCCGCGTCAAAGTCCCCCCAAATCGCCACTTTTTCCCCCCGAGCGCGCGCTTGTGCCAACCGTTGCACCGCCCAGTGCATTTCCTGGAATTCAAACGGACTGGTGGGTTGAAAGGTTTGGGGATTTAAAAACTGCACCAATTCCTGGCGATCGCGAATTCCTCTTTGCCACAGCAACATCGCCGCATAGTTGCCCGACAATCCCGGTGCATGGCGTCGGACTTCCTCCAAAAACCACTCGGGAGGTTGCACGGGTTGCTCTATTCGCCACTCGGTCTGCGCCTCACCCATCTTCTCTTATCCCATTTTTCGGTCATTCTCCCAGTGTTGACAGCTTGCAAGTACGAGCTGTCAACTCATTTTTCCCCAACCCAATGGGTTTTTCAAATTCTACAGCATCTCGGTTTTCCCTGGCAAAATTCCCCCCTTCACCTGCAATGTCTGAATATTATGTAGGGTTGCCGATGCCAATCCTACATATTCATCATGGAATTTTAATGTCAGTGATGAGCTGGATTGAAAATTTGCTAAAATTTTAACCCTAATTCTTCTAATTATAATTCAATGTTCCTCTAGATTAGAGTGTCACTTCATCAATCTCCGCCAAAGAAGGAACGCGATCGCCACCCAAACTCGCCTCCTGACCCTCTTTAGTGCGCTGACAGCGAATGGCAAACTGACAACCCTGGCACAATCCCGATGCCGTAACCGGAACTTGGGGAAAAGGTTCTCCCCTTTCTTCATAAGCTTGCAACCATGCTGTCAGTTGATTTAACAATCGCGCAAGCTGCTGACGAATGCGATCGTGTTTGTCAGTATTGTAAGCAAATCGCAAGCTCAGCGACGATTGGCCGAATTCCGGATTTCCTGCCGAGCGAACAAACCAATAGCTCATCGAAATTTTTCCCGGCAGATAATCGCTCGTTTCGGCGAACAGAAACGGATACAATTTCGTTTGCCAGTTTCCCTCAACATAACGCGGATTGGTTGGCAAGGGATAAGTTTTCCAATCTAGGATTTGAGCGGTATTTTTTTCAGCAATTAATAAATCGTAAACGGCGACTAACAAATACCCGTGGAATTGAAGCGTGCGGCAGTGTTCCGCCTCGCGAAATACCTCACCATTCCCCCGATCGCTCCCATGAAATAATTCCGGTGCAGCATCGAGCAAACCGCGATAGCAGCGTTCCATCACCGGGTCTTCTTGCAGGAGAGATTCCACCGGCAAACCCAGTTCTCGCTGTTGCATCAGCAAGTGAAAGCGATTGCCCCAGGCGATTTTTGTTTGTTGTTCTGGGGAGATGGGGGCGTTGGACTTTTCCAAATAGGTATATTGAAATTTGCGCGGGCAAGTTTGCAGTACGTTAAGTTGTCCTTGGGAGACGCGCCGCTCGATTTTGGGAGAGGAATCCTGCTTAACAGAAGAGAAATTCATCGGTCTTGGGTTAAAACGAACAAACTGCCTTGATTGCCCCTGCCAATTCGCAGAGTATCATCCAGGTAGGTAATATCTAACCAACCTTGGCGATCCGCGGAGGGAATCTCGAAATCAAGGGCGAGAAATTTTTTGCCGGTTTCGATTTCCTCGATAAAGCGATCGGGAGAGCGATAGCCAATCCATTGTTGAACGCCAGCGATCGCCCGCTCGAATTTTACCGTAACTCGGCGCTCTGAAACCGGCTCAAATCGCGCCCCCACGCTGACCAATCCATTCAGATAAGGCAAACCGGCAATTTCAGCGATATTGTAAATTTTGTTTTCCCCAGGGCGAATGCATTGATAAATCGTTCCCAATTTAGCGAAGGGGAAGCGATCGAGACCCAGGAGTTCCTCGCTGGTGGTGTAGAGCAATCGCCAATTGCCCGCCAGCAGTTCTGTCGCTTCCACCGGGCGCGGGGTCGGGTTGCGGTCTTCTAATTGAGCAACGGCGGCGAGAATGGCTTGTTTTTGCGTTTCTGTCGCCAGCAACCCGCGATTTTTGCCCGCTAGGGTTTCGAGTAAAGCAGCTTTTCCAATCATGGTTTTTCGAGTAAACAAAAGCAAGAGATGAAATCCTCGATGCTCTGTAGTTGCCCATCGGCGATGACGCCTCGGGAGAGATTTCTCCCCATTGCTTATGCGAGGCACTGTAGCGCAATTCGACTAAAATTGTTAAAAGGTGTGGTTGTATTGGTGTCAGCCAATCGCGCCTCGAGCCGTGCAAAGGGAGTTAATGGGGGAAAATTGCGGAATTTCCCTTTCCAGGGTAGCCTGGAAGCGCAAGAACCCGAGGCACTGCCTTCAGGGGGTTAGTTGACGGCGGCTAAAGCCGCAAGTTCGTTTTTCCTCCCCTGGCTAAAGCACGGGGGTTTCCAAACGTATCGGAGGTTATCATGAAAATCATACCCGATCGCCCAAGCGCAGATCTGAGCCGCGATCGCCCTGACCCCGAAAGGCACCCACGCAACCATTCAGTTCCATTGGCTTTAACTCCAGGAGTGTTCGATGTACAATCCTTCTCTACGTGAAGAACCTCGGCATAAAGTAGCTGACGTCATTCCCGTACAGCAAGAAACTTCTATTCTCGACTGGTTGGAAACCGAAGGTCGCTTAATTCCCCGCGAAACTCAAGAGAGTGAATTTGAAAGCGAGGAAGAAGAAATTGCCGACCTGATGTCTAATGAAGAGTCGAATTACGACGACGAAGACAACGACGAAAACTTTGAGGAGGATTAAGAAGATCGACTAACCGGGATGGGGGATTGAGGGAGTGTGAATTGGCTAGGGATGCATGAGCTTAATCCCATCGCCCCGCAATTCCCATCCCTGTGTTTGTTGAGTAACTCTTTGGATTTACCGGAGACGGGATTGGCGTCCTTGGAGTTACTCGGTGTGGAGTGAGGAAATCGAATCAGTGGACGCAAAAATTTTACCTATTCCGTCATTTAACCTCTCCGGGACCGTGCTGTTTTGGCTATTAACCGCGATCGTCACGGCAGGATCCCTAATTCTCGATGGGTTAGGTGGACGTTTCTTTAGTCTGGGCGAATCCCTAACCCTGCCCCTGTTGGGTTGTACTGTGGCAACAGTGGCGGTGGGTTCCTGGATCGTTCCCCTACTACAGCGCCTCAAAACCGGACAAGTCATTCGAGAGGACGGTCCGCAAGCGCATTTGAAAAAAGCTGGCACTCCGACAATGGGCGGGGTGTTTTTTATTCCCGTGGCCACGATTGTCGCGCTTTTCTGGTCCGGATTTGCCCCCGACGTGATTGCCGTCTGCACTCTTACCCTCGCCTATGCCTTGATTGGCTGGATCGATGATTGGCAAATTCTGCGTCGGCGATCGAATAAAGGAATTTCGCCGAAAATGAAGCTGGCACTGCAAATCGGCATCGGGGCGCTGTTTTGTCTGTGGCTTGGGTTGACCCAACCGAGCGCTATTACCAATGTAGCGCTGCCGTTTGGTTTGGTGTTGCCCTTGGGTGCGTTTTTTTGGGTCGTCGCGGCGTTTGTTTTAGTTGCCGAAAGTAATGCCACCAATCTCACCGATGGCGTGGATGGACTGATGGGGGGAACCGGCGCGATCTCCTTCCTGGGATTGGGCGCTTTAGTGGCTTCCACCCACCCAGAGTTGATGATTTTCTGCGCCTGTATCAGTGGCAGTTGTCTCGGTTTTGTGGCATTCAATCGCAATCCCGCCCGGGTGTTTATGGGGGACACGGGTTCCCTCGCCTTGGGAGGTGCTTTAGCAGCAGTAGGACTCACCACCCACGATCTCTGGGGTTTATTTATTCTCAGTGGGCTGTTTTTTGTCGAATCTATTTCGGTAATTGCCCAAGTGCTTTATTACAAAGCCACCAAAGGACCCGATGGCATCGGCAAGCGCTTGTTTAAAATGGCACCGATTCACCATCATTTAGAATTGAGTGGCTGGTCAGAATTGCAAATCGTCGCTTCATTTTATGTGATGAGCTTTCTTCTGGTGTTGATGACCTTGGCGTTCCGTTAAAATATTTCAAGTCGGCTAGGCGTTGGCCTAACCGACTTTATTTGCTTCATTGCGTGAGAGGCAAGCGAAAAGTTTTTGGTGAAATAATGAGGGGTTGAATGGCGGAAGCGAATTCTCAACATTTTTTACCCGAGGTGTCGGTGGTGGTGCCGGTTTATAATGGCGAGGAGGATTTGCCGGCTTTAATCGAATGCCTGCGATCGCAAACTTATCCGGCGCAAAAGGTGGAGTATTTAATTGTGGATAACAATAGCCGCGATCGCACCGCCGCTATCGTGCAACAAGCGGCTGAGGAATCCGATGCGATCGCTCTTCGTTTATTGCACGAAACTGATATTCAAAGTTCTTATGCCGCCCGCAACACTGGCATCCGCGCCACGAACCGCGAGTTTATCGCCTTTACCGATGCCGATTGTCGCCCAGAACCCAATTGGTTATTATCATTAATTCAGGGATTTGTCAAGCCTAATGTGGGAATTGTTGTGGGCGAAATTTTCGCTCTACCCGGGAAAACTGTATTAGAGCAACATGCACAACGGGAAAACACATTATCTCAAAAACATACCTTAGCGCATCCATTTTGTCCCTACGGTCAAACCGCAAATCTGGCTATCCGTCGCCAAGCATTTGCAGAGGTGGGGTTATTTCGCGCTTATTTAACTACCGGTGGCGATGCGGATATCTGTTGGCGAATTTTGCGCGAAACTAATTGGACGTTGGAATTTGCCGAAACTGCGATCGTCAAGCATCGCCACCGATCGACCCTGCAAGAATTGCAAAGTCAATGGCGCAGATATGGGAAATCTAATTCCTATTTACACGAATTGCATGGTGTGGAGTTGATGCGCCAATTTGACCGACGAGAATATTTTTATCGCTGGAGTCGTTGGTTATTGAAAGAGTTACCAACTTCCACCCTGAAGGCGATCGTCGGAAAAGCAACTCTGGTGGATATGGTTTCCACACCCATCGGATTGTTCTGCGTCAGGGCGCGATCGCGCGGTCAACGGGAAGCGCAATTACCAGAAAAGGCACGCCAAATTGACAAGTTATAAAACTCTATTTCCTGGCGTCGCCGTGGGATTTACTCCTCCTGGATTTCCCTCGGGAATTGAGCCAATTGGTATGGCGATCGCGCGGGTAAAACCAATTGAGAATTGAGCATTGTTTCGCGTTTCAATTCTCAATTCTCAATTCCACGCCCTCCTTAATTAAGGCAAGGTTTCTGGTTTAGGTGGCACGGATGCAATCGTAGATTGCCAAATAATTGCCCCCGGGATTGTTCCACGAGTAGTCATATTCCATTCCTTGAAGGGCAAGTTGGCGAAACGCTTTGGGGGAATTATACCACAATCCAATTGCGCGATCCATCGCCGATTCGAGCGCGTGAAAATCCGTATGGTGGAACATGTAGCCATTGCGCTTTTCCGGCGGCGTGTTTTCGTCATAATCGCGATCGAAAATGGTATTCACCAAACCGCCCACTGAGCGCACGATCGGCACCGTGCCGTATTTTAAGCTAATCATTTGAGTTAGCCCACAGGGTTCGTAATTGCTCGGAACCACCATCATATCGGATCCAGCATAAATCAGATGGGAAAGTTCTTCATTAAATCCGAGTTCTAAGTGGCAGTCTGGATTTTCGTTTAAGAAGCTTTTTTCGTGCCAAAAATGAGCGTTGATTCTCGATTCGGTTGCCGAACCAAGTAGCACGAATTGCGCGCCTTTTTCCAATGCGTAGTAAATCGCATGATGAACCAGATGCACCCCTTTTTGCGTGTCCAGTCGTCCGATGTAAGCCACAATCGGCTTATCTGTTTCGCGCAACAAGAGTCGCTCGCGCAATGCTTGTTTGTTTTTGGCTTTGATGTCTAAGGTGTCTGGGGTATAGTGATGGGGAATGTAGCGATCGACCTCGGGATTCCAAAAGTCATAATCGATGCCATTGAGAAGGCCGCGAAATTTATCCTGGTGCAAATGTAAGGTATGACTTAAACCACAGCCCACTTCCGTGTAGTGCGCTTCCCAAGCATGGTGAGGCGAAACAGTGGTCACAGCGTTGGAATAAACGATGCCTCCTTTCATATAGTTTAAGGCAAAGGGATTGAAGTTATCCCGCAGGCGATCGTAATCGAAGTAATACGCTTCTTGATTTAAACCCGTTGCCCACAAGGTGTCTACACCGGCAATCCCCTGATGTTTAAAATTATGAATCGTGTAGCACACTCGCTGGTTCTCCATGCCGTGATATTTGTAAATCTCGAACAGCATCACCGGCACTAACCCGGTTTGCCAGTCATGGCAATGAATGATATCCGGTCGCTTATTGCTTTGCAGCAAAAATTCTAAAGCCGCTTTGTTGAAGAAGGCGAACCGCATATTATCATCATCGCAACCGTAATAACAACCGCGATCGAAGAAGTTATCCTGCGAATGAGGTTCGATAAAAAAGCACACTCGTCCATGCACCCAGCCACAGTAAACAGAACAGTGAATGGCTGCTCCATACCACGGCACCCATAATTCCTGATAGGCCTCGTGGAGTCCCCAAATATGGTCATAACGCATACAGTCGTATTTCGGCAGAATAATTTCTACGCAGTTGCCTCGGATTTCTAATTCCCGGCTGAGTCCGTAGACCACATCACCCAAGCCACCGGCTTTGATGACAGGGGCACATTCTGACGCAATCTGGACGATGTACATCTTGGCTCCTCACTTCACAAAACTTCATGTTTTCTGCTTCCATTCATTACAGGAAAAAGGTCTTTTTTGGCAACTGACTCGCAAGAATCTCTGCATTCTGCCGCAACAATCCGGTTATAAAGTAATTATTTATTTTTTGAATTTTACTTTAAATGTTTGCAAACTATCTAACTTTTAAAATAATTATTCAAACGGATAATATGAGGAATTTTCATTCCTTGGAAAACACTCCCCCCTCAAGGCTTCTCCTTAACCCGCGCCCCCAATCCCTAGGCCAAAGAAACAGGGGCACGAGTTTCTGGCTTTCTGTTAATGATAGTTATCACTTATAATTTATGCAGAAATAGTCATTAAGAGGTTATCAGTGTTCGCGTTCCCTGATTCAGTCTAACCATCGCGGGGAGACGAGACTGAGGATGGGCAGCCTATCTTGAAAAGTATGTCCCGGCGATCGGTTTGTTGTGCCGCTAGGGTTTTGTTTCCGCAACTAGGTAGAGATTTGCGATCGCCAGATTGGATCCGGGGGAATTTTCTCAATTGCGATCGAGCGGTAGTTCGGATATCCATCTATGCAACACCAACAGCGATCGATAGGGAGTCTCTAATAAACCTGCGCGCGCGTCGCGCGCGAAAGCCGGCGGGGGCTCTCCCCAGCGCTTCGCCGTCGCAGATTTAATTTTGAATTGAATGTTGTCCCCTCTTTATAGAGAAGACTCCCACAAGGCGGCGGGATTCTTCCCGACCTCCAGCCATCCGCCTCCAGCAAACGCCCCTCGGATCCCCTCCCACAAATCCCTTGAGAATCCAGCTTTATCTCCCGATTCACCCTCCTCCTCAAGAATCCTGAAAAAAATTAGCGCTTCAATCCCTTGCTGCATGGCGATTTCAGCAGTATGTCAAAAAAAAATCCAAAATTTTTTCAAAAAAGGGTTGACATTCCCGAATGGGGTTGTTACATTAGTAAAGCGCCTGAAG
>NZ_JAYFEQ010000004.1:0-8061 GCF_055795085.1 Phormidium sp. CCY1219
CTTTAGGGACTGTGTTCCTTGCCCCGCTTACGTTTCAGGCATTTACCCTCCACTTTTGCGGGAACGAATCGCACCTCTACCTCACCAATATGAAAACCGCTATATATTGGGTCAAAAAATAAATAATGCCGATCGAAAGTAGGGAAATGACAATCCCATGTTTTGACCCTCGGTGCACAGCGCGATCGCGATTGTGGCAATCCGATCGCGCATAGAGTTGGTGGATGACGGCTTGCATGCGATCGAGTAATTCTCCCATAAATTGGGCAGGTCACGCACCCGAGGATTTTCTAGCATAAAAAAAGCCCGCTGATGCGGGCAAAAACTGGTGTTGGGGCAGGGTAAAACCTGCCACAAAAGTCAACCTAAAACAGTGCGTTCAATAATTACGATCGCCGATAGGGCACCACATTCTCGCCGAAATAACGAGTGTATTCAGCACCATCGAGCAAGGTAGAAACAGTAGATTCCAACCCTTCCTCGCCGAGCAATTGCTCGTAATCAGACAGTTCTGGGGTAGCGGGAGTGCGACCCAACAAATGACGGAACAGCAACTCAACCGCCTTCGGCGTCGGATAGGGGGTGACAAAGCGATCGCGATAGGCATCGGAGTTCGCCAATCCTCGGACGAAATCGCGTACCGAGATTTCGCGGCGAATCAGACCTGCCTCCAGGTCATCGATGCGGAATGCCTCGGGAATCTCCTCGCTGTAGATATCCATCACCTGACGATAGAGAGCAGCGATCGCCTCTTCCATTTGCGGCGCGCTCATGGTAGCACTCACCCGATAAATCCGCGACACCTGATTGGCGCTAGGGCGTTGCAGGGGGGAACCACTCACCGATCGCCCCACAGCGATCGCATCGAGTTTCCCAGACTCAGACGCCATTGCACTAGCCATCAGCGGTCCTTTTGCCGGATCCATGCCGCCATCCACCGGTTCGAAGCTCGGTACCACCAACTCCTTATTTTGCTTCGTGAGGCGGTTATACAGCTTCTCGGTATTCGGGAAATTGGCAGCCGGCAGAGTCGGGAAGCGACGATAGGGCACCGTATCCTCATTAAACACCTGCAGATACTCCATACTATTGAGCATCGCGGTAATAAACCCTCGGATACCTTGGGTCGCGAGAATCTGGTTGTACTTGCGAATTTCCTGCTGATTGAGCGGCGCGCGGCCCAGGAAATGCTTCGTCCCCAGTTCGATCACCTTCGTATTCGGATAGGGGGTGTAGAACTCCTTGATGTACAGATTCGAGCAACCCAACCCTTCGATAAATTCCTTCACCGTGATTTCGCCATTTCGCAGCTTGCTTTCCAAGCCGGTGAACTCGTTTTTCACGATATAGGGGTCGAGATCGCGCTCGAAGACTTGGCGATAAGCCGCCTGAATAACCATCTGCACTTCGGTGGGCTTGCGGTTGGTGAGCTTGAACACCTTGCTTTGTTCGCGGCGTTTGCCCACCCCTTGGGTGACGCGCATTGCGATCGAGGGAAGACCTTGTTCCTTCACCGCACCGAGTTCGATAAAGCGAGGCGTTTCTTCCTTCTCCACCTTAGCCGCCTTATCGCCAATGCTACCCACACGCAGCGATCGCAAAGCTTGACCCTGCGGCGTCAGATAGCGCTCGTAAGGAATCGTATCTTCGCCGAATGCCTCCTCATATTCCTTGCTATCGATAATCGCATCAACGAGGGCATAAAAACCCTTCTTAGAACACAAATCGAAATAGGCATTCATTTCCTGACGCCCATAGGTCGGACGACCCAACAAGCGACGGTGAATGTACTCGATCGCCTTACACACATAAAGCGAACTCCAGTACAACTTCCGGAACACATCCGACTTCGCCAACGCCCGCACGAACTCGCGCAGAGTAATCTCGCCGTTTTCCAGCTTGATTTCCGCCACCTTGAGGCGCTGATTTTCGTACACCGGACGACCGAACACCTGCCGATAGGCAACATCGATCGCCTTTTGGGTAGAACTCTCGGAGTATTTAACGCTAACTCCCTGCACCGGACGCACGCCACCGCGCATCCCGTACTGCATCTGACCGCTGGGAACTTGATCCAGCTTGATCGGCTTCGGTCCGAGGGAACCGGGTGCCTTACCCCGTGCCTTTGGATTGCTCAGTTGGTTGTCAATTCCCGGTCCGCGATGGATTAAAATCCGGCGCGCATCTTTGCCAAACGGGGCCGGACGATTTTTCGGATTGCGAGTTTCTTTCGGGAAAATCGCCCCAAACTGAATTTCCAGGGGATCGTTCCCCACCCCATAGGGGTGCTGGTCGGGCAGAGGACGGATGTAATCCCCAAACAAGGTGATAAATTGCGGCACCTTGCGGAAGGGGGCGCTGTAGTTAAACAGGTCGATTTGCGGTCCCCAGTTGCGGCATTCTTGGGCTTCTTGACCCAGACCCCGCAGGTAGGGCACGGTTTCTTCGCCGAAGTAGTCAGAATATTCCTGGGAATCGACCAGGGCATTGACTAAGGCTGGCAAACCGCCGTTAGAAACGATCGCGAAATACTTGTTAAACTCCTCGCGCGAACTAATCCCGCGTCCCAGGAAGTGACGCAAGGCCAGTTCTACCACCCGGCTGTTAACGAATTTCTCGTAGAACTGCTGGCGGTAAAGCGGGGATTTGCCTAAGCGGCGGATAAACTCTTTCATCGAGATATCGCCGTTTTTCACCTGGGATTCCAGGTAGGAGAGGCTCAAGCTATACGCCCGGGTAATATCGCGCTCGAAGACTTGCCGATAGGCGGCTTTGATGACCGATTGCTTCTCAGAAGCAGACAGTCCGGGCTTCATCACGAATTTCTGACGCCGTTCGGCTGCATTGAAGTAAATTTGCGGCAGTTGCAGCCCTTGTTGGTCGCTACTGGGTCGCTGGCGCAGCTTTTCGGAGGGGGTCGGGGCTTTGAATTCGCTAATCAAGACGTCGAAATACTGCCCGACAATATTCTTGCCGGTTTCGTCTTGCTTGAAGTATCCCAACCCTGCGGCTTTCATTTCTTGCAGCGCCACGATGGTTGCGGCGGAGGAGCAGGCGTTTTCGATAATTTCGCGCAAGCCGCGCACGTTGACGGCGATGATGTTCGGATCCCCGGCGACGATCGCGTAGGTCAGATAGCGCAAAAACCAACTGAGGTCGCGCAGGGATTTGGTCATGTTAGACGGACCGTACCGGGCAATGTTAATCGGCTGGAACCCGGAAGGCGCAGGCCCGGAGGAGCTGAATATCCCCCGCAATCCTTCTAGGAATCCGCCTTTGCTTTCTACGTAGGTGACGGTTCCGAGTTTCATCCCTTCGGATACGTCTTGGGTGGAGGCCATTTTGGTCTGTTCCAAAATTGGCTCTTTGGGTTTTTCCAAGAAAGCCATCGGCGAACCGCCTGTGAAAATCCGGTTGGCGGCTCGGGATACGATGAGTTCGGAGTTTTTGGTGAGAATCTCCGCAATCTCTAGGCGTTTGCTGCCAGAGTTGAAGAAGGTTTGCAGCTCGGTTAGTTCGCTGTTCCCCAGGAAGCGGTCTTGTTGTTCTGCCTGGGAAATGGTTGCGACTGGTACGGTTTGATAGAGTTGCGGACGCGCAACTGAGCTTCCACCACTTGCTTTTACACTCATTGGATTTCAAAAGCTCCCGATAGAATTATCTGCTTTGGCATCGGTGGTCAGATGCCTTTTTACATTGAGGTTGGCTTTCGCGATCGCGCGATCGCGATTTCGAGCATGGGTATTTCTACCCGCCTCGCACCCGGTTGGGTCTTGCTTTACCCCCACTTGGGAGTGGTTTGATATAGTCTCTAGCTTAAAACGTTTCGGTATCACCCCCTCCAATTGTTAAAAATTATGTAGATTTTTGGTTGCTGGGTTTCCGTGTCATCATATTTTATTGCGGTACTCCACTGAGAAAAAATATAAGTTTTGTTACGTTTCTTTATGGTAAGTTGCAGATTGGCAAGTATTTTGGCCTCGCGGTAGGAGTCCCGGACTCGTTAACTCGGTTGACTCGTTCCCCCCCCGGGAGCAAGTCCTCCCCCGCTACCGCCTCCCCCCAGGGAGTAGGCAAATTAGGACTGACCCCCTTGGCGGCTAATTCCTTTACCTACTCGATGAGAATCCAATCCCTCGACTCTGATTGGCTCTAACCGTTGCTGACTCATCTCGAACCATTATGCAAAATTCTGACTCGATTTCTTCTGCCGTACAGCGCCTTTACGATACCTACCCCTTTCCCCCGGAAATCCTCTTGGACGAACCGCCTCCAGGTTACAATTGGCGCTGGTGTTGGCCGACGGCTTATGCGTTCTGCACTAATCGCAAACCGGAAACCCTGGGGGTTCGCATCCTCGATGCCGGTTGCGGTACCGGGGTCAGCACTGAATATCTGGCTCATCTCAATCCGGAAGCGGAAGTAACCGGGATCGATTTAAGTGCCGGGGCGCTTGAGGTGGCGCGGGAACGCTGTCGCCGATCTAAGGCATCCCGGGTACAGTTCCATCACCTGAGTCTTTACGATGTGGCTCAACTGGAGGAGGAGTTCGACCACATTAACTGTGTCGGGGTGTTGCATCATTTGCCGGATCCGATTCGCGGGATTCAAGCTTTGGCTAGTAAGTTGGCTGCCGGTGGGTTGCTGCATATTTTTGTCTATGCCCAGTTGGGTCGCTGGGAAATTCAGTTGATGCAGCAGGCGATCGCCCTGTTGCAAGGAGAAAAGCGCGGCGACTATCACGATGGGGTGGCGGTGGGTCGCCAAGTTTTCGCGTCTCTACCAGAAAACAATCGCCTGGTCAAGCGGGAAAAGGAACGCTGGTCGATGGAAAATCAGCGGGATGCCAATTTTGCGGATATGTACGTTCATCCGCAAGAAATCGATTACAATATCGAGACACTTTTTCAGCTTATCGATGCCTCGGAGTTGGAGTTTGTCGGGTTCTCGAATCCGGAGTATTGGAATTTGCAGCGGTTGTTGGGGGACTCGCCGGAGTTGATGGCGCGATCGCAGCAGTTGAGCGATCGGCAACGCTACCGCCTCATCGAACTCCTCGACCCGGAAATCACTCACTATGAATTTTTCCTCTCCCGTCCCCCCCTCGCCAAAATCCACTGGTCCGATGACGCTACCCTCCAATCCGCCATTCCCGAGGTGAGTCCCTGCTTGCAAGGTTGGCCCGCCGAGCATATCTTTGACTACAACTATCAACTCGTCAGCTTATCCCCCGCTGAATTTGAGTTTATGAAAGCTTGCGACACCGCAGACCCACCCCGCCAAACCGTCGGCGACATCCTCACCCAGGTCTCCCTCGACTTGGACGGCGTGCGAACTCTGCAACAGCGTCAGCTTATTCTGCTCACCCCAACCTCTCACCCCCAATCTGTCTCGAATTGAAAATTGAGAATGGGGAATGAAGAATTGAGAAATTTCTTCCTTCCCACTCTCTGCCTCCCTTGCCACAAACCGCCTATATTGTCAATCTTTTTTCTCACATATTGCAGATTGCCAATCAAATACTTCAAATAAACCAGCCATTCAGAAAAAGGTGGCGGGTGCGAAATCTGTAACAAGCAAGCCAAAGAAATCAAAGAAAGAGATTCCCCGCGACCTGAGAAGGAAGCTGGAGGAGTTGCGGATATTGACCGGGCACCAAGACGAGCGGGTGTTGAAGGCGATCGCCTGCGCCGGTGGCAGCGCTGGAACGAGAGACGGCCTACAGAAACCGATGCAGTGTTGGGGGGACAAGGTGCGAGGCCGCGTGAATGGGATGCGGTGCTGGGGGGTCGGGCTGGTAAATAAGTGCAAAGCATTGCAGGTTGGGGGATGCGATCGCGTTTTGGATCTGCTCCAGTTCACGATCGCTTGAAATGATGGCTTACGGAAAAAGCGCTATCGGATGCCGATCGCCTCACAAAGCGCGAATCCGAATTCGCGGCAAACTTTGCGCGATCGCGTTACCGCAAGTCCGAGCAAGTTGGATCCAGTTGAGATGCGGTTGGATTGGCGGCGACCAGAACGACTTGACCGCGATCGTTCAGTTGCCATTGGGTGGCCTCAACGTAAGGCACTGGTGTGCGAGAGGAGTCCGGAGGCGTGGGAGTGCGATCGCCATTCTCGGGGTTGCGCTGTCCCAGATCTACCCAAGAGCGAGTGAGGAACAGCGGGTCGGTGGGACTGGCTGGAATGCCGCCGCGACCCACCACCGTAAAGCTATTTTCTTCCGCTATTTCGCATCCAGAGACGATCTGCTGGGAGGGGTCGAGAAGGCTGGCATTCAGGGGCACCAGTGCGGCAGTCGGATCTAGGTCAGGAGCGTTCACCGTGACGATGCCGCTAAACTCTGCGCCGCGTTCGGAGGTGGCGGTAATGTCCGAGGTCAGATCCGAAGGGCGAGATCGATTTTGGGTGCCGAAAATGCCAGAGGTGTTGATGTTGACGCGACCCCCGCGAGAGTCTTGAGAATTGGCGCTGATGTCGCTATTTTCCAAGGCGACTAATACCTGCGCGTTAATGTTGATGTTGCCACCGATAACATTTTCGCCTCGGGCATTCGCAGTAATGTTGCTATTTTGCCGCAAGATTAAATTCTCCGAATTCAAAGTGATAGTTGCTTGCTGTTGAGTTAGATCTAAAGTGATGCTGGTAGTGTCGGCAGTCAGTTCTGCTTCATTGTTTAAAAAAATAGAACCTGCGTTGATATTAACATTGCCTGCATTTCCTTGACCTTGGCTTCTAACTCTTATTTGTCCTTCGTTCTGAACTTCTAAAATTGGGGTATGGATGGTTATAATTCCAGAACGCCCGCTTGATTCTTCTTCAGCAGAGCTATCTAAACCTGTAAAAAATTTTTCCTGGAGTTTACCATTAATTTGGATGGATTCTGAAATATTTAAACTGATACTACCTCCATCTCCAGATCCGAGTGTTCTAGAATTGATTTGACCTCCATTATTCAATTCAAGCTGGGAAGCCTTTATAAATATATTGCCTCCTCTAGCCGATCCAAAGGTATCAACACTTATTATTCCTTGTTCTATTCGCCAAGTTGAAGTATTAATAAGAATATTACCGCCAGAACCAAATTGAGGTAATTTTGTTGTTTCGATGAAATCGCCAGTTCCTGAAAATAAACGACTAAGCTCGCCAACTATTGTAACAGAATCACTGGCATTTATAGTAATAGCTCCTCCAGTACCCGTTCCCAAAGTGTTTGCCTCTATAAGTCCTCCATCCTCCAAAAGCAACCTAGATGTATTCACCGTCACATTTCCTGCATTGCCAGTAGAGCCTAAAACTGCCCGAGTTGATATCCCACTAGCAATTTCCTCTGTAAAAGTTCCAATAAATTCAACAGAATTAAAAGCGTTAATTGCATAAGCGTTGAACGCATTTTAATGGACTCTTAAAAATAGATACAATAATCCTGTCAAACCCCGATTTTAGCCATTAAAAACGAGCTTTTTAAACCAGTGGACGTAGCTGATATTTTCAGACATAAAAGCCTGTAAATACCTGAGTTTATCCAACGGTTTACTTCCAAATTTGGCCGGAATCTCCACTAACTGAAGAAGGAGATAACAAATGAGTGCGGCATAAATTTGGATCGAGATACCGTTGGTAATTTTTGTGATTAAACGAGACAACTTTAAATGCATTTTTAAAAATTTCCACAGCAATTCAATCTGCCATCGCCTTCGATATATTTCTCCTATTTCTTCATTGCTATATCCTAGATATCCTGATTCAGGTAGGTTGGTTACAAATCTAAATTATGTTCGAGTTTCTAAATCGCAAAAGCTAACAACTCTGACTTGAACCGTTCGTTTTCCGCTCCAGAATTCATAGGTTCCATCTTATTTTAAGTTAAGGGTAGAATTGTTTTTGATTATTAGTAAAAAATACTGATTTTCTTCTTTCAGTAATTTTTGAACGCCCTCGGAGTTTGAAAATCCTCTATCCATTACAGCAACTCCCTTCTGGGGCGTAGCTGCTATGGTTTCATCTCCATGTTCACTATCGTGACCTTGACCAAAATGAATGTGTACTCCGTCAATG
>NZ_JAYFEQ010000005.1:0-6943 GCF_055795085.1 Phormidium sp. CCY1219
GAGCTTGGGAAAATATTCGAGCGTAGCAAGAATAAAGTCTTACCAAGCCCTTCCCTTTAGGGATGGGGTTCCTGACAGGTGTTTTCCCATCTGTTGAACGCGATCGCCACGGCTCGATCTCGGGCGCTTGGATCCAAAGCGGGGTTTTTGTCCCTGAAGTCGGCTTGATTTTTCTGGGGGACTAGCAGGGTGCAACGCTACTGTTACCGGGTTGTGCACTAATTTTAAAGTGGATATTAAACAAGGGTAGCACTCGAGTACAATGGCTTTTCACTCGCTCAATGATATTTTAGGCCCCCTGGCACGGCAAACGCTTGGCGAGAAGCAACAGGACTATCAACGCTTGGTGGAGTCTTGGAACCAAGCAGTCGGACCGAAAATCGCTCCGCATACTCGTCCCCTGGTTGTGGATCGCGGGGTTTTGAAGGTGGCAACCTCTAGTGCGGCTTGGGCGCAGACTCTGACGTTCGAACGTCGCCGCATTTTACAGCGGTTGAATCGGGGTCGAACACGCCCGATCGCCGATATTCGCTTTTCCCCCCGCGACTGGTTGAAGGGGAGCGAAACTCCCCTCTCTTCGGCACAGACAGAACGCATCGTTTGGCAGCAACATCCCAGCCGATTGTCTGACCCTGACTCTACACAACCCCCTGAGCCTGAAAATTCTGAGACTCCAGGGAATAACGATCCGCTTTCGGCGTTCGATCGCTGGGCCTTTCGCTTACAGGCGCGATCGCGCAGTTTGCCCCTGTGCCCTCACTGCAGTTGTCCCACCCCCCCGGGCGAACTGGAACGCTGGTCTGTCTGCGCCCTTTGCGCCACGCAGCGCTTTTGAGCCTTCGCTTCGCCCGACTACAGCCATTCTCCCGGGGGTTTGAGAATTGTGGCTGGCGATCGCCATACTATCCCCGCAATTACACGGTTGACAAATTAACTGTTTTCTGAATTTAACCGATCGCCTTTTTTTGATAATAGGTTTTTTCCGGCGCGCCGGGTTCAACCCGGTGAATTCACGGGGGAAATCTACCGAATGGCAGATACCATTTAGGCCACCAATCTAAAAAAATAGTAAACGTGCGGTCGTTGAGTCTCTTGGTAGAGGTAGTTTATCTCTGGAGCGCTCTGGCGCAACCACCCCCTCTCAGTCTCTCTGAGAAAGGCCGTTTGACTCCCGGCTCAATCCGTTCGATTTGCTTCCCGAATCCCCCGCACAATTGGAATTAGCTAATCTCCGGGTTCCTGGCCAACCTGCCCCCGGTTTCTCGCGGGTCCCTGGCTGACCAGAGAGCTTCTGCATAGTATCTCAGTGTTTGGACTTGCAGTCGATCCCCGTTGAGTTTTGGCTCGATGTCTTCCATATGCGGCAAGATTGCAGTGGTATTATTGACCTCTATTATTAGGGGTTATGACCAGAATATAAAGAAATTATAAATTTCAAAAAACTGGTGGGGATCGCTTAAAGCCGGACGGGATAACGGGTTGGTCGCTTTTGAATGCAAAATGCGATCGGTCATAATCTAAATAAGAATCAATCATTGTTGAGCACTACTCCCATGAAAACCTTAAATTGCCAAGCATCAGCCTGTCGCCATTGCCGATTCTATACCCCAGTGGGTCGGCGCGGCGGTAATTGCCAGCAACTCGGCGTGCCAGTTCGCGGCGGCTGGAAGGCTTGCTCCCTCGCAGTCCCACCCTTTGCTCCGTCGTGGGAGGGTATCGAGGAGATAATGGGATTACCGCAAACTGTCTATGGGCGCGGAGAGGCTCTTTGGTTGGAACGCGCCTATCAGCAGCCATCCGCCGCGATCGCCCCCGATAACATCCACAGCGCGCCTACCCCCTCCAAATCCAAAACAAACTCGACCTCAAATGGCTCTGTGGCTTATCTCAGCTAACTCCACCCTCGAATCCCCATTCAATCCCCATACTCAAATTCCACCCTTAAAACTCATTAATTTCGACTCGGACTCGAGTCAATTTTAAAAAATTCATCTTCACGATTGCCCACCCTTAACCCAGTCCGGGCATCTACCAAACCTAATTCGCAAAAGTGGATCTCAATTGGTGGCAATCGTCAATCAGGGCGTTGTCATCAGGGAATCGGCTTAATGAATTGAAAAGTAAGAATTGAGAACAACCTTCACCCAGAATGTCAATTCTCAACTCTTACTTTTTCTCGTTTAAGGGTTAGGGCAACCACGGATATTGCCGAAAATCCGGTGGCCGTTTTTCCAAAAAGGCTTGTTTGCCTTCCGCACCTTCTTCGGTCATGTAGTACAGCAAGGTGGCATTTCCCGCCAATTCTTGCAACCCCGCTTGCCCATCGCAGTCGGCATTAAATGCCGCTTTCAAACAACGAATCGCAATCGGACTTTTCTGCAAAATTTCCTGCGCCCACTTCACCCCCTCTGCTTCCAATTCTTCCACGGGTACCACGCAATTTACTAATCCCATCTCCAGGGCTTGCTGGGCATCATATTGACGACACAAAAACCAAATTTCTCTCGCTTTTTTTTGCCCCACAATTCTCGCCAGATAGCTCGCCCCAAACCCACCGTCAAAACTGCCGACTTTCGGCCCGGTTTGACCGAATATCGCATTATCTGCCGCAATGGTCAAATCGCAAATAACGTGCAAAACGTGACCGCCCCCGATCGCATACCCGGCAACTAAGGCAATCACTACTTTCGGCATCGACCGAATCAAGCGCTGCAAATCCAATACGTTCAAACGGGGCACCCCCGCCTCATCCACATACCCCGCCTGCCCTCGCACGCTTTGATCTCCCCCCGCACAGAAGGCATATTTGCCATCGCTATGCGGTCCGACTCCCGTCAATAACACTACCCCAATGCTCGGATCTTCCCGCGCATCGCAAAACGCATCGTAAAGCTCAAACACCGTTTTCGGACGAAACGCATTCCGCTTGTGAGGACGGTCGATCGCAATCTTCGCGATGCCGTCGGTTTTATGATATTGAATGTCTTCGTAATTTTTCGCCGTTTGCCAGTTGATTTCCATCGAGAAAATAGGTGCGCGACTTCAGCTCGAAAATTGTACCTCGCCTTGGGGTCGCGACGCGCACCATCCCACGGAATCTTCCCACTCCGCACTGTACCCTATTAACGTTAATCTATTCAATCCTCGCCTGACGCTATGCGCCTCACTTCTCTGGATGTTTTTCGTGGAATGGCGATCGCCAGCATGATTCTGGTGAATAACCCCGGCAGTTGGCAACATGTTTATCCGCCACTCCTACATGCCCAGTGGCATGGTTTTACCCCCACGGACCTCGTATTTCCCGCCTTTTTGTTCATCGTCGGCGTGGCAATGGCGTTTTCCCTGAGCAAGTACACCCACTCCCCCACCCCGCCCCGCGCCCCCATTTATCCCAAAATCCTCCGCCGCGCTGCTATCTTATTCGCCCTCGGCTTATTTCTCAACGCCTCTAGTCTGCTTCTCAAGGGTCTGCTGCAAGGACAATCCATCGATTTCGGCACCCTGCGAATTATGGGGGTCTTGCAGCGTATTAGTTTGGCTTATCTCTTCGCCGCGATCGCTTCCCTCAAGTTCTCCCGTCGCCATCTTTGGATCCTCTCCGCCGCGATCCTCATCGGCTATTGGTTCGCCCTCTCGTTCATTCCAGTTCCCGATTATGGCGCAGGAAACCTTTCCCCCAAGGGCGAAGGTTCCCTCGTCGCCTATCTCGATCGCCTGATTTTGACCCCCTCCCACATGCTTGGCGATGGCACTTTTGAACCGGAAGGTCTCTTCAGTACCCTCCCCGCTGTAGTAACGGTTTTGCTCGGTTATTTTGTCGGGGATTGGTTACAAAACCAGCCCATCGTCACCCATACCAGCATTCAACTCACCCTCGCTGCCCTTTGTTTTCTCGTCCTCGGGCGCGTCTGGGGCTTCGTTTTCCCCATCAATAAGCAACTCTGGACTAGTTCCTATGTGCTTTATAGTGCCGGCTGGTCTTTACTTTTATTGGCAGCAATTTATGAGGCGATTGAAGTTCGCCGGTGGAAGCGCTGGGGCAAACCGTTTGAAGTCATGGGCTTAAACTCTATCTTCGCTTTCGTCGCCTCTGGTTTGCTCGCCCGCTTTTTACTCTTTACTCCCGTCAATACCAGTGAAAATGCTCCCAGCATTTATACCTGGATGTATCGCAACCTGTTCGTCCCTTGGGCCGGTGCTTTGAATGGTTCCCTGGGCCTGGCAATTTTTACCCTCCTGTTTTGGTGGTCCGTTCTCTATTTCATGTACCGCCACCAATGGTTTATCAAAGTCTGACGCCCTCCCTAGGGGAGGAATTGAGTATTGAGCATTGAGCATTCAATTCCTCTTTCTCTTTCCCTCCCCCCGGAATTCCTGAGTAAATATACCGGAAAAATCCCGATCGCCACAAACTTAACTATTATTAACAAAAATCTGGTTTTCGATTTCCACCGCCTTCGAATCTCTGGGTTTGACGCCTCGATTCCCCGATTTCTTGGCTTTATCCAACGTCATTTCAGGTTTCAACTAGCCAGTACATAGACCCGATCTCCCCCCTGCTTGGGCGATCGCCCCCACCTCTCCCCCCCCAGCAACCGCGATCGGTTGTTCCCAAAGTTGCTCAACCTCTTGACATACTTTTGTTTATTGTAACTCTTTTTTATTAAAAAGTAAGTTAAAATTTAAAAAAATCAGATTTTAAACCATTCAAAACAATTGAGGCTTTTAAAGCTAATTTAAAAACTACATGACTTATCTCAGCGTGTTTTAACGGCAAAAATCATTTTTGATTCGCCTTTACGATTCTGGGTGAATCGGACAATAATGCGATCGACAAGGCAAAACAACCCGGTAAACGATTCAGCCAAAGTTGCCCGGAAAAAATCAGCAAAAGAACTTAAGACGCATTTAACAGGAGAACACGCTCGTGAAATTAGCCGTTTACGGAAAAGGTGGCATCGGTAAATCCACAACAAGCTGCAACATCTCCGTTGCCCTTGCCAAACGAGGCAAAAAAGTTCTACAGATTGGCTGCGATCCCAAACATGACAGCACCTTCACCCTCACCGGATATTTAATTCCCACCATTATTGACACCCTGCAAGAAAAGGACTATCACTACGAAGACATCTGGCCCGAGGACGTCATTTACAAAGGATATGGCGGAGTAGACTGCGTAGAAGCCGGTGGACCACCTGCAGGTGCCGGTTGCGGCGGTTACGTCGTAGGAGAAACCGTCAAACTGCTCAAAGAACTCAACGCCTTCGACGAATACGACGTCATACTCTTTGACGTACTTGGCGACGTGGTGTGTGGCGGATTTGCCGCACCCCTCAACTACGCCGACTACTGCACCATCGTCACCGACAATGGCTTCGACGCCCTATTTGCCGCCAACCGGATCGCCGCCTCCGTGCGCGAAAAATCCCGCACCCACTCCCTGCGCCTCGCCGGATTGATTGGCAACCGCACCGCCAAACGCGACTTAATCGACAAATACATCGAATCCGTCCCCATGCCGGTGCTAGAGATTTTGCCCTTAATTGAAGACATTCGCGTTTCTCGCGTCAAAGGCCAAACCTTGTTCGAGATGGCAGACCGCGATCCCTCTTTACGCTACGTCTGCGACTTCTATCTCAACATTGCAGACCAACTGCTATCCCTCCCAGAAGGCGTGGTTCCCAAAGATGCCCCCGATCGCGAACTATTCGCATTGCTCTCGGACTTCTACCTCAATCCCACCAAGCCCCCAGTACAAACCGAAGACGAATTAGACCTGATGATGGTTTAACAATTCCAGGTAGCGATCGCCCGAATGAAGAGGGTTGCCGATAAAGTGGGTATGATTCAGTACGAGACATCAGTACGAGACAATAGAGCTAAGACAAAGATAAAATCCTACTTGTTTTCAGCAACCCAGGGGGAAAGACATTATGGCTTTTTTTGAAGAATTCACTGCTTCTATCAAACAAAAATGGTTGCAGTATTTCCAAGCAAACCGGGAGTGGCTGCAACTGCACATGAAGATAGCAGCAGTCAAAACCCCCGATGGCGGTACCCGACCACCTTCTTACTTCATTCTGGGCGTGATGAATACCCTCGAACCGAAGCTAGCGCAGTTGATGTTGCCCTTTTCCCAACTCAATCCAGATGCAGAAACCCTCATCGAGGTTTTAGGTCTCAATTTTGACCCAGACATCGCTCTCGGGAGAAGCCCCAGTGCAGCAACACCCCAGCCAACGGCACAAGAAGTTCCCACCCCAGTCTCAACCGAACAACCCTCAGCAGAGGACACCGAGGAAGACTCGCTTCCACCAGAAGTAACCGTCCCACCAGAAGAACAACAGTTGCCACAGCCTACGGTGGCTGAAGTACCCGAAGGCACTGAGGATGAAGAATTCACCGATCCAGCACTTGCCGTAGCCGCAGCGGTTTTTGGTGAAGAATCTGTGGAAAGCGAAGAAGAGGAAGCCGATTTCGGGGAAGAGATTGAAGAAACCACTACCGCCGAAATGCCCGAAGTCGAAGCAGTAGGAATGGCTGTCGCCGAAGCTGCTGAGAGTGAGGTCAATCCTTTCGGCGAAACCGAAACTGAAGAAGACCTCGGGAATATGGACTTAGGCGACCTTGGTGAATCTGAAACCGAAACCGACGAAGACCTCGGGGATATGGATTTAGGCGACCTTGGTGAAACCGAAACCGAAACCGAAGAAGACCTCGGAGATATGGATTTAGGCGACCTTGGTGAAACCGAAACCGAAACCGAAGAAGACCTCGGGGATATGGATTTAGGCGACCTTGAGGAATCTGAAACCGAATCTGCAGAAGACCTCGGGGATATGGACTTAGGCGACCTTGAGGAATCTGAAACCGAATCTGCCGAAGACCTCGGGTATATGGACTTAGGCGACCTTGAGGAATCTGAAACCGAATCTGCCGAAGA
>NZ_JAYFEQ010000006.1:0-203 GCF_055795085.1 Phormidium sp. CCY1219
GGGTTTAAGGTCCAGTTGTGGAACCCTTGGAAGAACAATAGAAAACGGAAGATGGCGGCGACGCCAAAGCTGGGGGCAAAGAACCAGCCCGACTGTCCCAAGGGATACATCAAGAAGACGCTGACAAACACCGCGATCGGTCCGGTGAAGGCCAGGGCATTATAAGGACGAATCCCTAACAGACGGGAGATTTCCAACTGGCG
>NZ_JAYFEQ010000007.1:0-228 GCF_055795085.1 Phormidium sp. CCY1219
GGTACCGGAATTTTTTATGGGCAAATATCCGGTAACCCAGGCACAATGGCAAGCAGTGATGGGAAATAATCCCTCTGTTTTGAAAGGCAAGAACTTACCCGTGGAAAGGGTATCCTGGTACGATGCGGTGGAATTTTGTCGCCGACTGTCGGAAAAAACGGGACGGGTTTATCGCTTACCCAGTGAAGCAGAATGGGAATATGCCTGTCGCGCCGGAACCACTACGCC
>NZ_JAYFEQ010000008.1:0-205 GCF_055795085.1 Phormidium sp. CCY1219
AGGCAAAATTAGCCCAAACTTTTTCTAGGCTAATTTAAAGCAAAGACTTGATTCGCAGATTCGGCTGGGAAAACTGCATTCCCAGGAATTCTCTTAGCGGATAATTTCGATTTCCGATAAATTTAGGCATAAATTTAGGCAAAATTAGCCCAAACTTTTTCTAGGCTAATTTAAAGCAAAGACTTGATTCGCAGATTCGGCTGGG
>NZ_JAYFEQ010000009.1:0-212 GCF_055795085.1 Phormidium sp. CCY1219
AGATTGCAGAAATGATGGGGTTAAGCGTGGAGCAAGTGCGGCAGGCACAGCAATAACAATTATCCGGTGGCCACGGGTCACCGGACGAGTTGAGCTTGGAGACAAACAAGTGTTTTGAAGACCTAATTTGTAGATTTAATAGAGACGGTTGTGTTGTACAAGTTTTCTAGTTTAACTCGCGAGGAGGTTCAAGAGATGATTGGGGTTAATGA
>NZ_JAYFEQ010000010.1:0-210 GCF_055795085.1 Phormidium sp. CCY1219
TCATCGGAACCCGTCGAAACTGTAGAATCCTCGCGTGAGGAGACGACTCCCCCAGCGGAAATTGTCACCGAAACCCCGGTGAGTAATGCCACAGAAGTGGTAGAGAATGTAGGGGAAGAAACGGCTGTAGACGCCGAGACAGCAACTGCTAGCGAAGAAACAGCTAGCAATGTGGAAGCGGAAGAAACGGGAGGCGATCGCACCCCAATT
>NZ_JAYFEQ010000011.1:0-279 GCF_055795085.1 Phormidium sp. CCY1219
TTTATAGGAGAAATTCCCAATGGCTGTTAATTTATTCGATGCCAATTTCTACCGTGCTTTCAATCCAGATTTAGCTGGATTGGATGACGCTCAAGCCTTCCAACATTTGCTCAATATCGGACTCAACGAAGGTCGAGTATTTTCCCCCTATATTGATTTAAACCTCTATCGTTCTAGCAATCCCGACCTCGCCACAGCCGGCTTAACCAGCAACCGACAATTGTATGACCACCTGCAAAATGCCGGTGTGGCCGAAAGTCGCGTCTTCTCCCCCGTTTT
>NZ_JAYFEQ010000012.1:0-211 GCF_055795085.1 Phormidium sp. CCY1219
GATTCTACAGTTTCGACGGGTTCCGATGATTCGGGTTCTTGAACCGATGAAGTTTCGGGATTTTGGGCAGTTTCTTCCCTGGCGGTGGTGTCGGCGGTTTCTGTTACCGCTTCCACAGGTTCAGAGGTAGAATCGTCGGTGGTTTCAGCCACCACTCGTTCCGGGTTTTCTTCTGCAGAATTGTCCGCAGTTTCGGTTGGTTCTGCTGAGG
>NZ_JAYFEQ010000013.1:0-247 GCF_055795085.1 Phormidium sp. CCY1219
CCCGCTACCGCATGCCGCGTTTCAACAATCGCAAGCGTCCACAAGGTTGGCTTGCGCCTAGTCTTCAACACCGAGTCGTGACAACTCTGACGTGGGTAAATCGATTGAAGCGTTTCTGCCCCATTAGCACTATCTCAATGGAACTTGTCCGTTTTGATACCCAACTGATGCAAAACCCAGAAATCTCTGGTGTCGAGTATCAACAGGGAGAGTTGGTGGGGTATGAAGTCCGAGAATACCTTCTAGA
>NZ_JAYFEQ010000014.1:0-209 GCF_055795085.1 Phormidium sp. CCY1219
AAATATTGCAACCGCTGCGGCACGCAACTGACGCCGATATTGCGCGATCGCTATCGTATCGAGCGCCCCCTGGGAAGCGGTGGATTTGGCAGAACCTATTTAGCCAGCGACACAGACCGACGGGATGCAGTTTGCGTGGTCAAACAGTTTGCACCCAGTGGCGGAATGAGCAGCAACCCGCAACTATTGGAAAAGGCGATCGCGTTATT
>NZ_JAYFEQ010000015.1:0-211 GCF_055795085.1 Phormidium sp. CCY1219
GATTCTACAGTTTCGACGGGTTCCGATGATTCGGGTTCTTGAACCGATGAAGTTTCGGGATTTTGGGCAGTTTCTTCGCTGGCGGTGGTGTCGGCTGTTTCTGTTACCGCTTCCACAGGTTCAGAGGTGGAATTGTCGGTGGTTTCAGCCACCACTCGTTCCGGGTTTTCTTCTGCAGAATTGTCCGCAGTTTCGGTTGGTTCTGCTGAGG
>NZ_JAYFEQ010000016.1:0-317 GCF_055795085.1 Phormidium sp. CCY1219
GTTTGGGATAAGTTATTACTCCCATTCCTCCTTTTTTGCGATACTTAGGCAGTTGAGGTTTGTCTGCTAATTCCCCTTTGTTGTATTTTTTAGATAGCTCTTTATAGGACTTAAATGCTTCTGCTACTCCTCTAAGAGTTTGCTGTGCAGCTTGGGAATGCAAAACCTGATAATTCCTATTGGATTTTAACTCTTTTTCTAAGTTGTATTTGCCCGTTATATATCCGAATTTAAAATACCACTGTCTGGCCAAATAAATTCCGCAATTAATGAGTTTGTTGGCCGGGGTACACAAGTATTCTAAAAAAGGGACATTT
>NZ_JAYFEQ010000017.1:0-221 GCF_055795085.1 Phormidium sp. CCY1219
GTGTCCTCTAAAACCGATTCTAGGTCAGACACCAAATCTCCTAAAGCCTCATCGAAATTCGGTTCGTCTGGCGTAATATAAGCTTTCGCATACTCCACCAATGCCTGACCCATATCGGTTGTGCGCCAGTCTTTGCCTTCAGCCACTACGCTATCCATTAATGGCGCAGTTCCTTTCGCACCTCGAACTTGGAAGATAATATCGTTATAGTCTTTATCGGT
>NZ_JAYFEQ010000018.1:0-257 GCF_055795085.1 Phormidium sp. CCY1219
ATGGCGCGAGCATTAATCCAAATCTCCGAATGGTTTGACTCGCAGCGCCAATCTATCCAAAAGCTCATCCTCAAGTCAGTGCAGTCTTGGAGCATCAGCGCCCTCAAAGAACTGACCAAAATCGACGACCACCACCTGCTCGTCAAACTGCTCAAAGCCGGCAAACAGACCGTCGCCAGCATCCGCAAAGCCCGCAAATTCATCACCTTGGGGGACTCAGCAACCCAAGCCGATTGGCAGTTAGTGGCCAAGACCTA
>NZ_JAYFEQ010000019.1:0-201 GCF_055795085.1 Phormidium sp. CCY1219
CACTCCTAGTACGGAGAAACCCCAGCAACCGAAAGCGCGATATCGCATTGCGGCTCCGAGTTGCAGTAATGGCAGGATGATGAGCGTACCGATCTGGCTGTGTGATGGAAGCGGAGAACGGTGCAATCAAACGTAAAGGGAAGCTTCGGCAACCCATAGAGGCGTATTTGACTTCGCCTATGAGTCCGACTTGTCGGAAGT
>NZ_JAYFEQ010000020.1:0-332 GCF_055795085.1 Phormidium sp. CCY1219
AACACCGCGATCGGTCCGGTGAAGGCCAGGGCATTATAAGGACGAATCCCTAACAGACGGGAGATTTCCAACTGGCGTAGGCAGAAGCCAATCAAGCCGAAGGCTCCGTGCAGGGCGACGAAGGTCCACAGTCCGCCTAGTTGACACCAGCGGGTGAAGTCACCTTGGGCTTCCGGTCCCCACAGGAAGAGGAGGGAGTGTCCCAAGCTGTTCGGGGGGGTGGACACGGCCACGGTGAGGAAGTTGGCTCCTTCGAGGTAGGAGGAGGCCAATCCGTGGGTGTACCAGGAGGTAACGAAGGTGGTGCCGGTCAGCCAGCCCCCGATCGCCAA
>NZ_JAYFEQ010000021.1:0-210 GCF_055795085.1 Phormidium sp. CCY1219
AATTGGGGTGCGATCGCCTCCCGTTTCTTCCGCTTCCACATTGCTAGCTGTTTCTTCGCTAGCAGTTGCTGTCTCGGAGTCTCCAGCCGTTTCTTCCCCTACATTCTCTACCACTTCTGTGGCATTACTCACTGGGGTTTCGGTGACAATTTCCGCTGGGGGAGTCGTCTCCTCACGCGAGGATTCTACAGTTTCGACGGGTTCCGATGA
>NZ_JAYFEQ010000022.1:0-214 GCF_055795085.1 Phormidium sp. CCY1219
GGTTTGGTGGGGTTGACCCGGGGATTTATGTATGCCGGTGCGCCGCGTTTGGTGGTGTCGTTATGGAGTGTGGACGACAAGGCAACGGCGGCGCTGATGTCGAAGTTTTATGAGAAGCTGCTCTCACAGGAGCTGACCCCGGCGGAAGCGTTGCGGGAGGCGCAGTTGGAGATGTGGCAACGTGAGGAGTGGAAATCGCCCTATTTTTGGGCGG
>NZ_JAYFEQ010000023.1:0-345 GCF_055795085.1 Phormidium sp. CCY1219
CAATCAAGGAAACGGATGGGCGAGGCAGGGCGTTTATGCAATGCTTTGATTGCATAGCGGTTGTCCTGCACCGTCGAGTTCAGCTTCACCCATATTGCGCCATTCCGACTCGGTTAATGTTTGTCCCTAACCTGTCAATTATTGCGCCGATATCGGGTCTTTTCCCTACAATCCCCATCGTTACTCTGTTTGCATGCAGGGTATCGAGCGGCAAAATTTTTGCCTTCACCGGTTGACAAACCAATCTGTATTGGGTACAATGAATTTAATGGGCGAGGCAGGGCGTTTATGCAATGCTTTGATTGCATAGCGGTTGTCCTGCACCGTCGAATTCAGCTTCAGGGA
>NZ_JAYFEQ010000024.1:0-266 GCF_055795085.1 Phormidium sp. CCY1219
TTTGAGCGTCGCTACGCGGCTGCATCGCAGATTAAAAAAGCCGAATTAATTGAAGGAGTTGTTTACGTGGCTTCCCCGGTTCGAGCAAATCTACATAGCAGACCTCATGCCATTATTATGGCTTGGTTAAGCGCTTATTGGACCGCAACCCCCGGTGTAGATCCGCTGATTGACGCCACTGTTCGTTTGGATGAAGATAACGAACCTCAACCGGATGCTTTGTTACGCATCGAACCGGAAGTGGGTGGCCATTCTTCGATTAGTGA
>NZ_JAYFEQ010000025.1:0-219 GCF_055795085.1 Phormidium sp. CCY1219
CCCGATTAAGTCAACGCCATCGCTGTAGTCGAGGATGGTATCGGTACCGCGACCTTCAGCGAGGACAAAGCGATCGCTTCCTGCGCCTCCCGTAACCGTATCGTTACCCAAATCTCCCAGCAACCAATCATTGCCAGTGCCGCCAGTGAGGATATCATTATCCTTGCCACCCCACAGCATATCATTGCCATCGCCGCCATCCAGGGAGTCATCCCCCTG
>NZ_JAYFEQ010000026.1:0-227 GCF_055795085.1 Phormidium sp. CCY1219
AGCTTAGCCTGCATGGTGTCGATTTGTTCCTGTTGGCGCAAGAGTGCCGGGTGGTTGGCCGGGTCTTTGTAGCGAGCAATTTGCGCCTGCGCGCGCCGCAGTTCGGCTTGCAGTTGCGCCACCTGCTGTCGCTGCTGTTGCTTGTATGCTTCGAGTTTCTCCTTCACCTGCCCTGGGGAGAGGTACTCCTCGGGGGGCAAGAACACATCCACGAGATGCAGTTGTTC
>NZ_JAYFEQ010000027.1:0-309 GCF_055795085.1 Phormidium sp. CCY1219
TGACGTCAAAACCGTTGCTGATTAGAGCGAAGAGGCATGGAACTCGTCAGATGTGCGGGACAGATAAGTACGGATTCCCGACTCGTCACCGCTCAAGGAGGCAAATTCACAAAGGTTTTCAGACTGGCGATCTCGTCACGGCTACGGTCACGGCCGGCCAGAAAATTGGCTCCTATGTAGGACGGGTTCTGTGCCGTGCGTCTGGCAGTTTTGATATTACCACCGCCTCTGGAAGAGTGGCAGGCATTAGCCACAAATACTGCAAACCCATTCACAGAAAGGATGGTTACGCCTATGGTTGAAAGATTG
>NZ_JAYFEQ010000028.1:0-335 GCF_055795085.1 Phormidium sp. CCY1219
TAAATCCCCTCTCGGTCGATAGAACTGCTGGTAACATCAATTTCGATTACCAAATCAGGGGGCGGATCGGTTTTTAAATCAATCGTGCGTTTGCCTCGGATTAAGCGTTCATTTTGAATATAAAAACTAGAGTCCGGTTCGGAACCTTTTTCTAAATCCGCTCGATTTAACGTGGTAGAACCCGCGCTCAAAATTTCCACATTCAGTTCCTCCGCCACGGCACTTGCAACTTTTGCTAAGAGACGGTTAGGCTGTTCGTGCTCTAACAAGGGAGTCATAATTTCCAACAATCCTCGGTCGTAAGTCAGGCGGATATTGCGATTGTCTCCCATGTC
>NZ_JAYFEQ010000029.1:0-203 GCF_055795085.1 Phormidium sp. CCY1219
GTCAGTCTGGCGGGAATGGAAGACCTCGACCCCAATTCCGTGGAATTTATCAAAGAAGCTGCCACTCGGGCGCTGAGTAATTCCGAACTGGGTCATATTGCGATCGATGACAGTAGCGACGCGGCGCGATTTACCGGCTCTTTAAATGAAGGCAATTGGAACTTCGGCGAATATCGAGGCGTGCAAACCGTCTCCATGCGACC
>NZ_JAYFEQ010000030.1:0-290 GCF_055795085.1 Phormidium sp. CCY1219
GGTTCTCGGGTTTCGGGCAGGCGGGATTCAGGCAGTAAACGGTCATGGCATATATAGGCGCGCACCTTTTCCATTATTCGTATATTAGGTCAAGTGGAACCGATTGTCAAGGGGGTTTGGGGAAATTTTCGGTAAATTCAGGTTAGCGAGTCTTGGGGGAAGCGCAGCACAAGCGAAATCCGAGGTTCCTTCATCCGTTGTTTGGCTCGAGTCGGCGGCGCTGCGTGGCACGGCACATCCTGGGGATGAAATTCCAAGACCCTCCACGCCGCATCCGGTACCCAGAATCT
>NZ_JAYFEQ010000031.1:0-233 GCF_055795085.1 Phormidium sp. CCY1219
TTTTGACTGCTACTGTTCACTTTACAGTTTAGTTGGCCTGAGTCCGTCAGCTTATCCATACCCATTACAGGTAGGCATTTGCTTCTGACTCAATCTCATCCCAACTAGGACTTGCGCTTACACTTATCACTACTCAGCTTATCGACCTTTTTTGATTGAGAGTCCTAGTCGGGTTATCTCGTTCCATCATCTGGGGTGTTATGCCCTTAGCCTCCATCTCTCCCCCGAGGTAC
>NZ_JAYFEQ010000032.1:0-228 GCF_055795085.1 Phormidium sp. CCY1219
GGCGTAGTGGTTCCGGCGCGACAGGCATATTCCCATTCTGCTTCACTGGGTAAGCGATAAACCCGTCCCGTTTTTTCTGACACTCGGCAACAAAATTCCACCGCATCGTGCCAGGTTACGTTTTCTACGGGTAAGTTCTCACCTTTGAAATCAGAGGGATTATTTCCCATCACTGCTTGCCATTGTGCCTGGGTTACCGGATATTTGCCCATAAAAAATTCCGGTACC
>NZ_JAYFEQ010000033.1:0-230 GCF_055795085.1 Phormidium sp. CCY1219
GGTTAGTTTAACCACGGGGTTGAGGTTGAAGGTAATGGCAGTCATATTCAGTGGCTCTCCGATTAAAATGGGGTGGGCGGAAATGGGCGATTCGGCAACAGCAAATGCCCCAGTAAACCTGCATGCATAATTTACTTTCTTGCCTACCAAATTGCCTCTAACTGCAGGATAAATCCCGGTAGCAGGGGGTCTCCCGACACCGTGGCAGGATTATCCAGCACTTCTACTTC
>NZ_JAYFEQ010000034.1:0-229 GCF_055795085.1 Phormidium sp. CCY1219
CTTTCGCCAGTGAGGGGTAGAAGCATCCCTCGCGACTTGTCACGCATTCCCCCAGTCTTGGCAAAGATTGGGGGAATTCTCATTCCATTAACCCCCCTCAAGCAACAGTTAATTGAATCGGCGCGCCACTCCTATCCCGATATTATTCCTTGGAAGAATGATACAATTTCTCTCGTTTAAACGATTTTAATTTCACTCAGTGACCCGCTTTATTCACGACCAATTTGCT
>NZ_JAYFEQ010000035.1:0-266 GCF_055795085.1 Phormidium sp. CCY1219
TTGACAAAAAAAAGCCAATCGGGTAAAATGGAGCGGATGGGGCAGGCAGGGAACATGTGCAATGCATTGATTGCCGTAAGGGAGCGGGAGGCGGAGCCTGCGGGAGGGCGTTCCCCCAGGGGGGAACGAGAGGGACAGGTTGGATCGGGGTTGAAGCCCGGTAGGGTGGGTCACCCCCGCCACGGGATGCTGCAATTCACCCAACTTAGCCCTACGGGGGTGAGGCACCGTCCCTTTGTGTAAAGGGTTGACAAAAAAAAGCCAAT
>NZ_JAYFEQ010000036.1:0-220 GCF_055795085.1 Phormidium sp. CCY1219
AATCTCAGACTCGAACGCAATTCCACTGGAGAAGTGATTATTATGACCCCCACAGGCGGCGGAACCAGCAACCGTAACGCTGGATTGACGGCTCAACTTTGGATGTGGAACAAAGAAACAAAACGGGGTAAAGCCTTAGATTCTTCTGGGGGTTTCAATCTGCCTAATGGGGCGATTCGCTCTCCCGATGCGTCTTGGATTTCCCGGGAAAAATGGGACG
>NZ_JAYFEQ010000037.1:0-299 GCF_055795085.1 Phormidium sp. CCY1219
GAAACCACCGAAACCGAATCTCAAAACTACGGTTACAAATTCGGACAAGAGGAAGAAACCTACAACATCGTTGCAGCTCACGGCTACTTCGGTCGTTTGATCTTCCAATACGCTTCTTTCAACAACAGCCGCAGCTTGCACTTCTTCTTAGCTGCTTGGCCGGTGGTTGGCATCTGGTTTACCGCTTTGGGTATTTCCACGATGGCCTTCAACCTCAACGGTTTCAACTTCAACCAGTCCATCATCGACTCTCAAGGTCGCGTGGTGAACACCTGGGCCGACGTGATCAACCGCGCCAA
>NZ_JAYFEQ010000038.1:0-220 GCF_055795085.1 Phormidium sp. CCY1219
CGTCCCATTTTTCCCGGGAAATCCAAGACGCATCGGGAGAGCGAATCGCCCCATTAGGCAGATTGAAACCCCCAGAACAATCGAACGCGATTCCGGTTTTGTCTGCATCCGCCCAGGTAAATAATTGGTTATTCAGTCTGCCATTACGGTTGCTGGTTCCGCCGCCTGTGGGGGTCATAATAATCACTTCTCCAGTGGAATTGCGTTCGAGTCTGAGATT
>NZ_JAYFEQ010000039.1:0-280 GCF_055795085.1 Phormidium sp. CCY1219
GCAGGGTCTTCGGTGTCGTCGCTGCTCTCGTTAGATTCGGCGATCGCGTCACTGTCCTCGGACTCGCTATCGGAATTTTCTGTAGCATCTGTGTCGCTATCGCTGGCACTGTCATCGCTAGTGGCTACAGGCGGGCTTTCACTTTCGGTTTCGTCGGCTTCGGATGCTGATTCCGTGTTTTCTGCTGCTATTTCCTCGGTTTTGTCAGCGCTGCTGGTGTCTTCTTCTGCATCCGTTGGTTCGGTTTCGGCGCTGTCAGTGGCTTCGGATGTGACGGTTT
>NZ_JAYFEQ010000040.1:0-260 GCF_055795085.1 Phormidium sp. CCY1219
TCTCAAAACTACGGTTACAAATTCGGACAAGAGGAAGAAACCTACAACATCGTTGCAGCCCACGGCTACTTCGGTCGCTTAATCTTCCAATACGCTTCTTTCAACAACAGCCGCAGCTTGCACTTCTTCTTAGCAGCTTGGCCTGTTGTGGGCATCTGGTTTACCGCTTTGGGTATTTCCACGATGGCGTTTAACCTGAATGGGTTCAACTTCAACCAGTCCATCATCGACTCTCAAGGTCGCGTGGTGAACACCTGGGC
>NZ_JAYFEQ010000041.1:0-438 GCF_055795085.1 Phormidium sp. CCY1219
AACTTCACTGCCACTGCTACTGATGCGGCGGGGAATACTTCTGCTGCTTCAACTGCCAGTAGCTTAATAGTAGATGCGACTCCCGAACCGGTGGTTGCTACCCTCAGCGCACCGCCAACCGAGCCTTTCGCACCGGATAATATAGTTCTCAACGACGAGATGGTTTCGGAGTCAAGCGCTGGCATGGTAGAGGACTTCTGCAATCTCACGCCGCCGACAGTCTCCCCCAATGCCGAAGCCACTCCCCTGGATAATCTCATCGGCACCAATGGAGCAGACGAGATAACCGCTGCGGGTGACAACACCTTTACCCAAGGGCTACAAGGCAACGATAACTTGTATGGTTCTGAGGGCAATAATGCCATCCACGGCAATCAAGGCACGGACTATATCGAAGCCGGTGCGGGGGATGATTTGGTTCATGGCGGCAAGGATGAC
>NZ_JAYFEQ010000042.1:0-227 GCF_055795085.1 Phormidium sp. CCY1219
AGCTTAGCCTGCATGGTGTCGATTTGTTCCTGTTGGCGCAAGAGTGCCGGGTGGTTGGCCGGGTCTTTGTAGCGAGCGATTTGCGCCTTCGCGCGCTGCAGTTCGGTTTGCAGTTGCGCCACCTGCTGTCGCTGCTGTTGCTTGTATGCGTCGAGTTTCTCCTTCACCTGCCCTGGGGAGAGGTACTCCTCGGGGGGCAAGAACACATCCACGAGATGCAGTTGTTC
>NZ_JAYFEQ010000043.1:0-226 GCF_055795085.1 Phormidium sp. CCY1219
GATCGCGCCGGGATAACCCGGAAAAAATTACCCCATCGCACCCAAATTTTTTCCGAGATTTTTGCCGACGGCTTGACGAATGAATAAAAATGTGGTAATAAGCCGAGGGAGGGAGAACCCTAGGTTTACCTACCCAAATGTTGCTCCCCCCAATCCAGGCGATCGACCCTCCGCCCCCACACCAGACGAAAAAGCCAACCTGAGTTCGCATACAGTTGGTAATCTG
>NZ_JAYFEQ010000044.1:0-239 GCF_055795085.1 Phormidium sp. CCY1219
ATGGCGTTGCTTTAGCTGCAAGTGAATTTATCCGCTATGGAGTAACTCCCAGGAAAAACAGTGATACTTGGGGTTGGAAAGGTTCAGTTAATATTACTCCTTCTGTTTAATGTTCGTTATGGCGATAAAGTTTTAGCTGAAAAAGCAGGAAAAATATACAGTGGATGGGTTGGAGGATTTACTAATACAAAGACCAAAAACATACTTCGTTTACGACCACAATTGGAAACGAATTGGGC
>NZ_JAYFEQ010000045.1:0-332 GCF_055795085.1 Phormidium sp. CCY1219
AACACCGCGATCGGTCCGGTGAAGGCCAGGGCATTATAAGGACGAATCCCTAACAGACGGGAGATTTCCAACTGGCGCAGGCAGAAGCCAATCAAGCCGAAGGCTCCGTGCAGGGCCACGAAGGTCCATAGTCCGCCCAGTTGACACCAGCGGGTGAAGTCTCCTTGGGCTTCCGGTCCCCACAGGAAAAGCAGGGAGTGTCCCAAGCTGTTCGGGGGGGTGGAAACGGCCACGGTAAGGAAGTTGGCTCCTTCTAGGTAGGAGGAGGCCAATCCGTGGGTGTACCAGGAGGTAACGAAGGTGGTGCCGGTCAGCCAGCCCCCGATCGCCAA
>NZ_JAYFEQ010000046.1:0-221 GCF_055795085.1 Phormidium sp. CCY1219
ACCGATAAAGACTATAACGATATTATCTTCCAAGTTCGAGGTGCGAAAGGAACTGCGCCATTAATGGATAGCGTAGTTGCAGAGGGCAAAGACTGGCGCACAACCGATATGGGTCAAGCATTGGTAGAGTATGCCAAAGCTTACATTACGCCAGACGAACCGAATTTCGATGAGGCTTTAGGAGATTTGGTGTCTGACCTAGAATCGGTTTTAGAGGACAC
>NZ_JAYFEQ010000047.1:0-257 GCF_055795085.1 Phormidium sp. CCY1219
GGCAATGACTTCGCCAATGGCAACCAAGGCACCGACTGGGTTGACGGCGGCGATGGCGATGATGTGCTGCATGGCGGCAAAGATGACGATACGGTGAAAGGAGGCACCGGCAGCGATGAATTGTTCGGGGATTTAGGCAACGATATCGTTTGCGGTAACGCGGATGGTGACTTCCTCTATGGCAACCAGGGGGATGACTCCCTGGATGGCGGCGATGGCAATGATATGCTGTGGGGTGGCAAGGATAATGATATCCT
>NZ_JAYFEQ010000048.1:0-540 GCF_055795085.1 Phormidium sp. CCY1219
TGCGATTTGGAAAGTACCGACTCTGAACATTAGCGAAGCCAACGTTACGAGCAATCAGAACAGACGCAACAATGTCTAACCATGTGTTCGTTTTAGATACCAACCGCAAACCGCTGACACCCTGCAAGCCAGGGGTCGCACGGTCACTACTCAACGCGGGGAAAGCCTCGGTATTTCGACGCTACCCATTCACCATTATTCTCAACAAGGAAGTTGATGCTAATCCTGAACCGGTCGAACTCAAATTAGACCCAGGTTCTAAAGTCTCTGGAATTGCCCTGAAGCAAGGGAATCGAATCATCTTTGCTGCCGAGTTGCAGCACCGGGGACAGCAAATTAAGGATGCACTGCGGTCTCGTCGTCAACTGCGACATTCTCGACGAAACCGCCTGACCCGATATCGGCCTGCTCGGTTCTTGAATCGGACTCGTCCCCAGGGTTGGTTAGCTCCGAGCTTGCAGCATCGAGTCGATACTCTGATGACCTGGGTTAACCGATTCCGTAGACTTGCCCCAGTTGGCAGCATTGCTCAAGAGCTAG
>NZ_JAYFEQ010000049.1:0-215 GCF_055795085.1 Phormidium sp. CCY1219
ATCGGATTTCCACCGGAAATCTCTGCATCGGCTTCTCGTTGTTTCAAGGTTTGAGTTAAGTTTTCTAACCGAGAAATAATGTCGCTATTGACAGAATTGTCAGGTTGTGCAGTCTCGGCAATGACCGGGGTTGCGGTGGTTTCGGTGGCGGGATTCGCTGCAATTGGGGTGCGATCGCCTCCCGTTTCTTCCGCTTCCACATTGCTAGCTGTTTC
>NZ_JAYFEQ010000050.1:0-284 GCF_055795085.1 Phormidium sp. CCY1219
GCGAGTGGCTGGATTTACCGGATTGTCTTTAGAACAAGTCCGGGAATTGCAGGCGCAGATGGACAATTAATCCTGCCGAGTTTTTCCGCCATCCGCACTTCAAATTTATTGGAGGGTGAATTCATTAATACACCCTCCAATGGGGTGAATGAGTTAGGAGAATGATGATGAAAGAATCGGTGATTTATCAAGAGCTGATTGAAGAAAGGAAAGCCGAAGGACTCCAAGAAGTGGCACGGAATTTATTGGCGGGAGGAATCAGTGTGGAGCGAGTGGCTGGATTT
>NZ_JAYFEQ010000051.1:0-297 GCF_055795085.1 Phormidium sp. CCY1219
TGTCGGTACGGCACATCTGACAATTTCCTTGTCCTGTGGCTGTAATAATCAAGGGTTGCTTGACCAATATGTTCAGTCGCTCTGGTGTGGATTTCCCAACACAAGCAGCATCTAGCCAATGTGTTTTAGTTAATTCTTGACCAGAGCGGTTAAACTTGATTCTACCACCGGTGCCTGTTTCTACAGGAAAGTCTGTTTGAGACAAAGCCCGATAGAAGGCCCATCGAGTTGAGTTGACGGCAGCAGCATCCTTGAATGGGCGCTTGGCAGACCACAGAATCTCGTTCAGTAATTCCG
>NZ_JAYFEQ010000052.1:0-207 GCF_055795085.1 Phormidium sp. CCY1219
GGGCAATTGTTACACAATTGCTCAATTATCCAATTGTTAAATTGGGTGGGGGCGGGATAAAAACCGCGTTAATACTGGTGAACGGTTTTTATTCCCGAGAAGGTTTAGGGGTATTAGTCTTCAGCAGAGAAAGCATACACCGCAGAAACCGAGTTATAGTCATCAGCGTAGGTGTTGAAAGAAACCTTGGTGAAGGATTCGTCACCT
>NZ_JAYFEQ010000053.1:0-209 GCF_055795085.1 Phormidium sp. CCY1219
ATGCAATGCTTTTATTGCTTAAGTGCCCTGCTTGCCGCCACGGCTTCATTATATGCGATCGCCCTTTTTTTTGTCAACCGTCACCTCTAGATGGGAGATGAAACCAGAGATGCGATAAATCGCGTCTCTCCATTGCCGGCGGCTTGCTTGCAATTCCCCTCCGGGGATGATATAATTAAAAATGTAGCTGATTTTGTGTCCCCAGGCAG
>NZ_JAYFEQ010000054.1:0-229 GCF_055795085.1 Phormidium sp. CCY1219
TCTAGAAGGTATTCTCGGACTTCATACCCCACCAACTCTCCCTGTTGATACTCGACACCAGAGATTTCTGGGTTTTGAATCAGTTGGGTATCAAAACGGACAAGTTCCATTGAGATAGCGCTAATGGGACAGAAACGCTTCAATCGATTTATCCACGTCAGAGTTGTCAGGACTCGGTGTTGAAGACTAGGCGCAAGCCAACCTTGTGGACGCTTGCGATTGTTGAAAC
>NZ_JAYFEQ010000055.1:0-215 GCF_055795085.1 Phormidium sp. CCY1219
ATCGGATTTCCACCGGAAATCTCTGCATCGGCTTCTCGTTGTTTCAAGGTTTGAGTTAAGTTTTCTAACCGAGAAATGATGTCGCTATTGACAGAATTGCCAGGTTGTGTTGTCTCGGCAATGACCGGGGTGGCGGTAGTTTCGGTGGCGGGATTCGCTGCAATTGGGGTGCGATCGCCTCCCGTTTCTTCCGCTTCCACATTGCTAGCTGTTTC
>NZ_JAYFEQ010000056.1:0-291 GCF_055795085.1 Phormidium sp. CCY1219
TTGCCTTTCACCCGGGGTTCATTCTGGATATAAAATGCCGAATCGGGTTCGGAACCGCGTGCTAAATCTTCGCGATTCAGGGTAGTCGAACCGGCGCTCAATATTTCGATATCGAGTCGATCGGCTAAGGCATCCACGAATTTTTCTAACATTCGTTTTGGGTTTTCATGCTCTAACAAGGGAGTCATAATTTCCAACAATCCTCGGTCGTAATTCAGGCGGATATTGCGATTGTCTCCCATGTCGGCTAACAATCGTTTGTAAGTGTCCCAGCTAATCTGCTTTAGCAAG
>NZ_JAYFEQ010000057.1:0-214 GCF_055795085.1 Phormidium sp. CCY1219
CCCTCCACATATTCCCCTTCTACTTCCACCAAGTTACCGATCGCCGCTTCTAGCTGTTCCCGGGTTACCGCTTCCGAGGGTTGCAGAATCACTCCTTCCTCTGCACTGCGATCGGCAACCTCCGCATCCCCCACATCGAGGACGAAATAATCGCCGCCTCCCGCCATCCAGCTTTCCGCATTCTTCGCCGCCTGTTTTTGGATTACTACCCCAC
>NZ_JAYFEQ010000058.1:0-586 GCF_055795085.1 Phormidium sp. CCY1219
AACCGCTTTCCGGCTAGTTTATCCGCCACTGGAGACAGCAACATCTCACTCAACTCAGTCGCAGAAGCATTGACTTTCGGGAGGTTGGGAGAAACAACCAGATTGCGACTTTCCCCCCGATAGTCGGGATTTTGCATTAACCGATAAAATTGTTGTGCCAGTTCCTCAATTTCAGCCCGGGGGGGTAACTCGTACACCGTTAAACTCTCCGGAGTGACCGCCCAGAGGAAACTGCGGTCTGTGCCGAGAGAATATTGTAAGAGTAAGGTATCTTTATCGAGTACCTGCTGCTGAATTTGTTCGGCAGTTAGGGGTTGAGGTTGAGTGAGAGCGGCATATCGGGGAGAGGTTTGCCGGATTTGCGCCCTGAGAGCATCCAGTTGTCGCAATAAAGTATCCAGTTCTTGTTTGATAGCATTAGCTTGTTCCGGGGTATGTTCCCCGGAGAATAGTTCCATGCGCCGGGATTCAGTAGCATTGATGCGCTGCTGTAAGTTCGCTTCCTGTTCGCGTAATTCCGGGTCTACGCCAGTGCGGATATCGGCATTGGCTTCGGCGAGAATTTCTAACAACGTGCGAGCGCGGG
>NZ_JAYFEQ010000059.1:0-215 GCF_055795085.1 Phormidium sp. CCY1219
AAGGTTTTGCTAACGGGTGTCCCTTCGCTGGTGGTTCCGATATCTATTGCGGTTGTGCTGTCATCGGGAATATCGGTGGTGTTTTCGAGTACCTGGATTTCTGGCTGATTTGCGCCAGTAACGGTACCGCTAATGGGAAAATTAAAGGGGTTTTCGTCGCTATCGTTGGTGGTGAAGGAGAGTTCCCCAGAAGGAGTTCCCGCCCCTGTGGCGTC
>NZ_JAYFEQ010000060.1:0-231 GCF_055795085.1 Phormidium sp. CCY1219
TGCCTCGGTTTCTGCATCGGCGTCAGCCGTTTCTTCGGTCACTTCGGCGGCGGTTTCTGCCTCTCCCTCGGTTTCTTCAGCAGCGGTTTCCTCTGCGGAAGTTTCTTCACTTTCGCCGTCACTTTCTTCTAGGTTTTTCTCGCTGCTATCGGACTCTGGGCTGCTTTCGGCAACGGCGGTATTTTCGCTGTCGCTATCGGTTGATTCTCCGTCGGTTTCTTCGGCTTCAGC
>NZ_JAYFEQ010000061.1:0-591 GCF_055795085.1 Phormidium sp. CCY1219
ACTTGCGACGACTGACGTAACACGATCGCATCGGCGCGAATCGGTTCGAGGGAAAGTTCTTTGACGGGTAATTCCACTAGGGCGATCGCTTCCCCAAGCAACCAGGTGGCTATATCCTGGGAGAACTCTTCCGCAATGAATTTACAAATATTGTCGTACATGGGCACCCTGACTGGCGAGTTGCTATTATTATAACCCGCCCCCAAGTTTTCTTTTTCCTGCAATTCCCGGACTATTTCTAAAGATAATCCGGTCATTTCCACCACGAACTCCACACTCATTCCTGCCGCCAGTAAATTGCCTGCCATTTCTTGGAGTCCTTCTTGGAATCCTTCTTGAAATCCTTCTTGGAATCCTTCTTGGAATCCTTCGGCTCTGCCTTCTTCAATTAGCTCTTGATAAATCCCCGACTCTTTCATCATCATTCTCCTAACTCATTCACCCCATTGGAGGGTGCATTAATGAATTCACCCTCCAATAAAGTCGAAGTGCGGCTGGCGGAAAAACTCGGCAAGATTAATTGTCCATCTGCGCCTGCAATTCCCGGACTTGTTCTAAAGACAATCCGGTAAATCCAGCCACTCGCTCCAC
>NZ_JAYFEQ010000062.1:0-227 GCF_055795085.1 Phormidium sp. CCY1219
CATTAAAAATGTCAGAAACCGAGCATTACAACGTCGGGTGCGGCGCGGTAGAAGGATTAATAGAAAAGTACCTTTTAGCCAACGTGCCCATCGACAAAAACGATTCGATAATCGCATTCAAAAAGGTAAATTAGCTCCATCTATTTGGGGTTCTAGGGAGATGGAAATCAGAATCATTACTGAACTATCGAAGATTTTCCCGATTACTACAATTGTTTACGAATTGG
>NZ_JAYFEQ010000063.1:0-429 GCF_055795085.1 Phormidium sp. CCY1219
CATAAAAGGATGGAGTAACTATTACAGCACAGTAGTATCCAAGGAAATTTACTCCAAACTCGACTATATGGTTTGGGTAGCTTTAAGGGCATGGACAGTATCAAGATGTGGAAAAGCGTCCATTGATAAGCTCAGAAAGTATTACCATAAGGGAGCCAATGGAAACTGGACGTTTCAAACGCAAGATGGGTTAAGATTATTAAAACACATAGAAACTCCCATCAAGCGACACATCAAAGTCAAAGGCGATAAGTCTCCATTTGATGGAGATTGGGCTTACTGGAGTAAGAGAGGGATTAACAAAGTTGGTCTCCCAACTAAGTTAGCCAGACTTTTGAAGGAACAAAAAGGCAAGTGCAATGAATGCGGCCTGTTCTTCACGGACAGTGACCTAATTGAGGTAGACCATATTAAACCTCTAGCGGCGGA
>NZ_JAYFEQ010000064.1:0-219 GCF_055795085.1 Phormidium sp. CCY1219
CAGGGGGATGACTCCCTGGATGGCGGCGATGGCAATGATATGCTGTGGGGTGGCAAGGATAATGATATCCTCACTGGTGGCACTGGCGATGATTGGTTGCTGGGGGATTTGGGTAACGATACGGTGACGGGTGGTGCAGGAGGCGATCGCTTTGTCCTCGCTGAAGGTCGCGGTACCGATACCATCCTCGACTACAGCGATGGCGTTGACTTAATCGGG
>NZ_JAYFEQ010000065.1:0-232 GCF_055795085.1 Phormidium sp. CCY1219
CTGAGCGGTTAAGCCACATCCGACTGAAATAGGTTGGAAAAATAACTCGGGACGAGCAGCTTCTTGGCAGGCAATGGCTCATCCTATGCCAATTTCAAACAAAGTCTTGATTCGCAGATTCGCGACGAAAACTGCGATCGCACCTCTATGGCTTGAACAAATAAACAACACTCATAAGTCCCAGGAATTCTCTTGACGGATGAATTCGCGCAAGTAAAATAAAGCCCGGTTC
>NZ_JAYFEQ010000066.1:0-216 GCF_055795085.1 Phormidium sp. CCY1219
CGGAATTACTGAACGAGATTCTGTGGTCTGCCAAGCGCCCATTCAAGGATGCTGCTGCCGTCAACTCAACTCGATGGACGTTGTATCGGGCTTTGTCTCAAACAGACCTTCCTGTAGAAACAGGCACCGGTGGTAGAATCAAGTTTAACCGCTCTGGTCAAGAATTAACTAAAACACACTGGCTAGATGCTGCTTGTGTTGGGAAATCAACACCAG
>NZ_JAYFEQ010000067.1:0-301 GCF_055795085.1 Phormidium sp. CCY1219
GCGTCCCGTCTCGCAAGCAGAGAGGACGACTAAATCCGCATTGAGTTCCATGTCGAAGATTTCTCCTGCTGTGAGCAATCCATCGTCGCTGCTGGTGGGGGTGAGGGCAATCCAACTGGCGATACCTCGGGTGGGGTCGAAGCTGCCGTGAGTCGCCAAGTGTATAATTCGCGCCGAGGGCATTTTTTGCACCACTGCCGATTCCGTTGCTTGCGACCCAATCAGCGGCGTAACATTCAGCAGTTGTCCGATATCCCGCGCTTCTTTTTCCGCACCTAACAGAGGAGACAGTTGTTTCGGC
>NZ_JAYFEQ010000068.1:0-275 GCF_055795085.1 Phormidium sp. CCY1219
CTATCGCCCGGGGAGAGACCCCGAAATCTTGTCCGATCCTGCTGTAGTTTCCGGAGAGGATGTTTTACCCGGTTTTGAGCTTAATTTAGAATCGATTTGGTAATGTTATTCTCGGAGAAATAGTCGCCAAAGGGATTAGTCTGCGTAGGAGGCTCGATTTCAATCGCACGCTTGGATTTTATCTCGAGATATGGTGAGGAAAAGAGGTGACAGTTATGAGCGCGATCGCAATCAATTTAAACCCAATTATTCAACTGACAGACGAACAGTTTTAT
>NZ_JAYFEQ010000069.1:0-208 GCF_055795085.1 Phormidium sp. CCY1219
TTTTGTCAACCCCTGGGAAATGAAAGCGCCGGTCCGAAGCGCTTACAAACTGGGTTTGAGAAAGACTAACCCACTGTGGGCAAATGCATTATCCCAGACACTCGGTGCAAAGCGAAACAAATCCAGATTTCGTCAACCCCCAGAATTTTTTTTCGCGGCAACCAGCGGGGAAAGCCGAAACCGTGCTATAATCAGAAGTGAAGCTCGA
>NZ_JAYFEQ010000070.1:0-369 GCF_055795085.1 Phormidium sp. CCY1219
GGAGTCCAGGAATATATTGTCTGGCAGATTTATGAAAATAAACTGGATTGGTTTATCTTACAAGAAAGTCGCTATGTAGCTCTAGAACCGGATGAAAATGGCATTTTGCGATCGCAAGTTTTTCCGGGCTTGTGGCTATCTGTGGAGGCGTTGCGTCAGAGAAACGGCCCTAATCTACAGGCTGTTTTGCAACAGGGGTTGCAGACGCCAGAACATCAAGAATTCCTACAGCGTTTGGGGCAATCGTGACCGCTAACCCTGCCCGATCGCCTCAATTTCGACCTAAAAAATCAACTTAAATTCACCGATCGCTCTGAGTGCTATGACTGTAATTTCCGCCCTTAACCCCCCACCGCTGGAAAGTGGCGA
>NZ_JAYFEQ010000071.1:0-439 GCF_055795085.1 Phormidium sp. CCY1219
GATCCATGCCTCGCGCGCGCAGTTGCTCGATGAGAGCCTGATAGCGCTGCTGTTCTTCTTGCAGTTGCGCCTCTGCTTGTTCGGCGCGTTGAGACGCTTGTTCGGCGCGTTGGCGCTCTTGTTCGGCGCGTTGGCGCTCTTGTTCGGCGCGCTGGCGCTCTTGTTCTTTGAGCTGGTTGAGTTCTACAAAGGTGAGGAAGCGATCGCCAGGTGGGGTATAAATTTCCAGGGTGTCGGGTTTCAGTTCAAAGCGGATTCCCAGTCGCGGACTCACCCAGCCATTCATCTCGTCAAGTGCCTGCAAGCCTTCTGGGGCACGCAAGAATCCCTGAAATTCTATATTTTGGGGGTCGTAGATATAGTATTCTTCCACGCCATAGCGATTGTAGAACAACAGTTTTTTGCTCATCTCTTTCAGTCGGTTTCCGGGAGATAAGAT
>NZ_JAYFEQ010000072.1:0-321 GCF_055795085.1 Phormidium sp. CCY1219
CTGTTTTTCCTGGGAGTTACTCCATAGCGGATAAATTCACTTGCAGCTAAAGCAACGCCATCAACTGCATGAGATTCAGGCACTTGAGCTTTCTTATCTTTGATTTTCTCTAGTCCTAAATGTTTACGGATTTGACTGGTTGCGTTATTGTTCTTTTGCCAGCCATAAACCGTCTTAACTGGGGCGATAGATTTAAGTTTCTCAACACACCAGATTTGCCCAACCATCACAGGAGAAAACCCAGTGCCAGACCGTGCCCCTTTTCTGCCACTGGTTAAATCTACATCAGCTTTGACCAATTCGTAAACAATTGTAGTAATC
>NZ_JAYFEQ010000073.1:0-366 GCF_055795085.1 Phormidium sp. CCY1219
AAGCTATCATTTCCCGCCATTTCATACACCCGCTTTTCAATCGCCACCCGATATTTGGGGCGCAGTTGAGGCACTAAAATATCTGCGATCGCCACAATCAAGCGATTATGTACCTCCGGCCAAAAATCCGGCTGTTCTAAATATGGATCCATTCCCGGAAAGGGTGAAGGCATAGGGGAAATTCCTCATTTAACGAACGATAGTCAGTTTAAATGATTCCGGCAATTAACACGGGACTCGGTGGGCCAACCTACCCGATAACTTTTTCTGCCTTTTGTTCGGTGCGGATTTAACGCAATCCTCGGTCTCGCAACCAAGCATCGGTCCAAATGGCATCGGATTGACACAGAGGCGGTATCGGTTCTC
>NZ_JAYFEQ010000074.1:0-206 GCF_055795085.1 Phormidium sp. CCY1219
AGATAGTCATTTCCGGTATTGCCGTGCAAAATATCGTTGCCAGTTCCCGCATAAAGGTTGTCATTTCCTCCCATTCCTAACAGGAAATTATCCACAGTCGTCCCGAACACCGCTTCAGCGGTATCCGTGGCGAAAAAGGGAAAAGTATTTCCCGCAAAAACCGTGTTTCCTACGGAATTTTCCGTGGGGAAAATTAGGTTTTCGTT
>NZ_JAYFEQ010000075.1:0-373 GCF_055795085.1 Phormidium sp. CCY1219
CCCGGCGGTAGGGAAACCCGTTGGCGAGAGAAAAATTATGGAAAACTTTACCGAAACAATTTAAAGACTGTGCCGATCATCAGCTAAAACGTTGATAAATTACCCATCAACCTTAACCGGCAACAAAACCATGACTCAAATCAAGCCCAAAATGGTTCCCATGCGCGCCCTCGCCCTGGGGTTTGCGCTGATGTTGGCCACTACAGCGGCGGGATGCGACAGAACCACAGAAGCAGAAACCACCGGAGGAAGCGAGACGATGACTCAGGCGCACAATCCCGAACTCGTCACCCTGGGTGGGGTAGTAATCCAAAAACAGGCGGCGAAGAATGCGGAAAGCTGGATGGCGGGAGGCGGCGATTATTTCGTCCTC
>NZ_JAYFEQ010000076.1:0-260 GCF_055795085.1 Phormidium sp. CCY1219
TTGTTGGAGAAGGCAATCCCGAAGATTTGCGACCAGAAGCGGTTCGCAGTGACCATCGAGTAGGTTTCTTCGGCTTGGGTGGGTTCGAAGGCGCGGAAGGTGTTGGACCCTTCGCCGTCTTCAAACAAGGTGTTTTCCACCGTGGCTCCGTGAATGGCGCAGAGCAATGCACCACCCAGGATGCCGGCCACTCCCATCATGTGGAAGGGGTTTAAGGTCCAGTTGTGGAACCCTTGGAAGAACAATAGAAAACGGAAGAT
>NZ_JAYFEQ010000077.1:0-317 GCF_055795085.1 Phormidium sp. CCY1219
ACACATCAAAGTCAAAGGTGATAAGTCTCCATTTGATGGAGATTGGGCTTACTGGAGTAAGAGAGGAATTAACAAGGGTGGAATACCAGGCAAGTTAGCCAAACTTTTGAAGGAACAAAAAGGCAAGTGTAATGAATGTGGCCTGTTCTTCATGGACCGTGACCTAATTGAGGTAGACCATATTAGATTTCTAGTGGCGGAGGGTAAAGATATCCATAAAAACCGCCAAGCATTGCATTGCCACTGCCACGACCGTAAAACCGCAAGAGACCTCATCATAATTGAGGAATATCAAGCGAAAATCAGCTCCCATGACA
>NZ_JAYFEQ010000078.1:0-466 GCF_055795085.1 Phormidium sp. CCY1219
ACCCCCATTTGCAGGATTCACGACCCTGTAGGTGAAGCGGGGAACGGAAGGCGGACAGGGTAAGCCAATACCCGTAGCAACCGACCACTGCCAAATGCCTAAGTCCAGCGAAAGCGAATCATCATATTGAACCCTCGTAATTACTTAGCGGCGAAAGTGGATGTTGCGCCGCGCCCAAAACGGGCAAAGGGAAAGGTCAGGGAATTAACTAGCCACTGACACCGACTCGCGAAAGTACCTCGGGGGATAGATGGAGGCTAAGGGCATAACACCCCAGATGATGGAACGAGATAACCCGACGTGGACTCTCAGTCAAAAGGTCGATAAAACTGAGTAGTGACAAGTGTAAGCGCAAGTCTTAGTCGGGGCGAGATTGAGTCAGAAGCAAATGCCTACCTGTAATGGGTATGGATAAGCTGACGGACTCAGGCCAACCAAACTGTAAAGTGAACAGTAGCAGTCAAAA
>NZ_JAYFEQ010000079.1:0-203 GCF_055795085.1 Phormidium sp. CCY1219
CGCCAGTTGGAAATCTCCCGTCTGTTAGGGATTCGTCCTTATAATGCCCTGGCCTTCACCGGACCGATCGCGGTGTTCGTCAGCGTCTTCTTGATGTATCCCTTGGGACAGTCGGGCTGGTTCTTCGCCCCCAGCTTTGGCGTCGCCGCCATCTTCCGTTTTCTATTGTTCTTCCAAGGGTTCCACAACTGGACCTTAAACCC
>NZ_JAYFEQ010000080.1:0-986 GCF_055795085.1 Phormidium sp. CCY1219
CATCCGCGCGATCGCTTCTCTAGTGCTCGGGAAATGTTAGATGCGATCGCCGCCCCCGCTTATACCCCCACCCCCGCGACTCTCGCCTCTCCACCGCCTGTAGCAGCATCTCAACCGCCAACCACCCTCTCTTCCCCCAGCGATCGCCCCGCCAACTCCTCCCCAGGAATGGGAGATTGGCAAAAAGCCACTATTATCGGTGGGATTATCGGTATATTTACCTTGCTAGGATTGTGGATTACCCGCCCTCAACCCGAACCGATAATTTCCGATTCCTCGGAAAATGATACCCCGAATTCCCCCGCATCTCCCAATCCCCCGGAAAATGAGACCCCGAATTCACCCCCCGCACCTCCCACGCCTCAAGTCCCTCCCCAACCCGTAAATCCGTTTAATAAATCTGCATATCCTAAAACGAGTTGCGGCGATCGCTTGCCCACAGACCCCTATACTTATCCAGTAACCTTTTATCCCGTATTTATTTACAACAGCGAACTCAATTTACAGCGAGTCAAAGCGATGTTTTGTGAAGATGCCTATCCGAGATTTCTGGAAAATCAAAATCAACAACTCATCCAAGTCGCTTCTTTTTCCACCCGAGAACGAGCGGAATTTTTTACAGAATTACTTCGAGAAAGATTTAGGAGTGCTGCAGTGGGAGCACCTCGATTAATCGAGCAAATGCCAGAATAATTGGCAGGCAAAATAGGGTGCAAACCACCTCAAATTACTCCAAAATTTACCATTCAATTTCAGAAAAATGTGCTAAACTAGCTTAACCGCTTTGAACTGCTAGTAAAATTCTGCCGTAACGCCCTCACTCCGACACCGTTTATGAGCATTGCAAAACTCCTGAACAATCGATATCGCATCCTGCGCGAACTCGGTTCCGGCGGGTTCGGCGAAACGTTCCTCGCCGAAGACACCCAAATGCCTTCCGGGCGGCGCTGCGTTATCAAACAACTCAAACCCGTTACCGCCAATCC
>NZ_JAYFEQ010000081.1:0-215 GCF_055795085.1 Phormidium sp. CCY1219
TGCGGTTATCTCCTCTTTTTGACCAACAACTCGAAGCAGCACAGCTTGCCGGTTTGCAACAAGGTATCCAACAAGGTGTCCAACAAGGTATCCAACAAGGTATCCAACAAGGTATCCAACAAGGTATCCAACAAGGTGTCCAACAAGGTATCCAACAAGGAATCCAACAGGGAGAACGTCAAGTTGTGGAGAATTTGTTGCGGGTTCGGTTTGGA
>NZ_JAYFEQ010000082.1:0-228 GCF_055795085.1 Phormidium sp. CCY1219
CGCTTGATAGGAGTTTCTGCGTGTGTTAGCAGTCTTAACCCATCTTGCGCTTGAAACGTCCAGTTTCCATTGGCTCCCTTATGGTAATACTTTCTGAGCTTACCGATGGACGCTTTCCCACATCTTGATACTGTCCATGCCCTTAAGGCTGCCCAAACCATATAGTCGAGTTTGGAGTAAATTTCCTTGGATACTACTGTGCTGTAATAGTTACTCCATCCTTTTATG
>NZ_JAYFEQ010000083.1:0-229 GCF_055795085.1 Phormidium sp. CCY1219
CTTTGATAATGCCTTTAAGAGTTCAGTTTTGGACTGCTTAAGAATCCCCGCGTCTTCAGCGCGGGGAGTATCAATCTCCTCATCCGATTCTCCCACCGATGGGGTCGGTGCGTGACCCCCACAATGCGATCGCGTAATTTGACCCCCAATCCTCTTCGGGGGTCACACACCCTACTGCAATTTCACCGCCAATTTTCTCCGGGGGTCTGAGCACCGAATGGCGTCATTA
>NZ_JAYFEQ010000084.1:0-233 GCF_055795085.1 Phormidium sp. CCY1219
ACTTTCGGGGTAGATAATCTCTGTGGGAGCCTCGGGTTGCAATTCCCTTACCATTGGGCTTTTCCTCCGTTTAATCGGTTGATTGTCGGATAGTTTATAGTTTAGCAGAGTTGCTCGAAAATTATACCGATGCTCTCTATTGTGGGAGAGGCGGTAGATTGACCATAAAACCGGGCGATTGAAATCGCGGCTACACAGGCAAAGTCCACCTTCGTGGACTTATTCTTTTTACG
>NZ_JAYFEQ010000085.1:0-282 GCF_055795085.1 Phormidium sp. CCY1219
TTTTAATCCCGATTTCTATCGCGCCACCAATCCAGATTTAGCCGCTGCTGGACTGAATAACGAGCAATTATTCGACCATTTCCGAGGTTCTGGCATTAACGAAGGACGCCCTTCCGCCCCCAATTTCAATGTCAGCTTTTACCTCAGCGCCAACCCCGATTTAGCCGCCGCCGGCTTAAACTTTTTCGACGCATCGCAACACTATGTTTTCGCCGGCATGGCAGAAGGAAGAATTGCCGCCGCCGGAGGCCCTGGGCCTGTTGCACCCCCACCCCCACCTCC
>NZ_JAYFEQ010000086.1:0-218 GCF_055795085.1 Phormidium sp. CCY1219
CAGTTGACAAAAAAAAGGGCATCGGGTATAATGAAACTGTGGGGGCAGGCAGGGTCGTTAAGCATTGCTTTGATTGCAGGCGCAAGTCCCAGCACCGAACGACTCACATCATGGATTGCCCTGGGCGTGACCCAGCCTCCAAATTCCACGGTCTGTCAATCTTGGTTGCGCCGGAAAATTTTTGCCTCCACCAGTTGACAAAAAAAAGGGCATCGGGT
>NZ_JAYFEQ010000087.1:0-538 GCF_055795085.1 Phormidium sp. CCY1219
CCTCTCCGGAAACTACAGCAGGATCGGACAAGATTTCGGGGTCTCTCCCCGGGCGATAGATTTCTACCCGCCGATTTGCGCGATCGATTAACCACCCCAGCTTAACGCCATTTTCTATATATTCTTGCAGTTTCTCTTGGATCGGTTTTAGGCGATCGCTAGGGGAGAGCAACTCTAACACGAAATCCGGCGCAAGAGGAGGAAACTTCTCTCGTTCTTCCGGGGTGAGGGTTTCCCAGCGCTCTAATTTTATCCAGGCGATATCCGCAGAGCGATCGCTGCCATTCGGCAATTTAAAACAAGTAGAAGAATCGAATACTTTGCCCAATTTGGTTTGTCGGTTCCAAATCGCAAAATCAGCCCCGATTTCCAGGTTCCGATTCCCGGTTTCTCCCCCAGTCGGTGGCATTACAATTAATTCTCCTTTCGCATTGCGCTCGAATTTTACATCGGTATTTTCGCGACAAAGTTGATAAAACTGTTCGTCTGTCAGTTGAATAATTGGGTTTAAATTGATTGCGATCGCGCTCATAACTGT
>NZ_JAYFEQ010000088.1:0-260 GCF_055795085.1 Phormidium sp. CCY1219
TTGTTGGAGAAGGCAATCCCGAAGATTTGCGACCAGAAGCGGTTCGCAGTGACCATCGAGTAGGTTTCTTCGGCTTGAGTGGGTTCGAAGGCGCGGAAGGTGTTGGAGCCTTCGCCGTCTTCAAACAAGGTATTTTCCACGGTAGCTCCGTGAATGGCGCAGAGCAATGCACCACCCAGGATACCGGCCACTCCCATCATGTGGAAGGGGTTTAAGGTCCAGTTGTGGAACCCTTGGAAGAACAATAGAAAACGGAAGAT
>NZ_JAYFEQ010000089.1:0-1166 GCF_055795085.1 Phormidium sp. CCY1219
CCGTGGGCGAAAGCTCCCACCATGATGAACCCAGCGATGTACTGGTGGTGGGTGTACAGAGCTGCCTGAGTGGTGTAATCCCGTGCCATGAAAGCGTAGGGAGGCAGACTGTACATATGTTGCGCCACCAAGGAGGTGATTACACCCAAACAAGCCAAGTGCCATCCGAGTTGGAAGTGCAAGGAATTGTTGTAGGTGTCGTACATTCCCTTGTGACCTTCACCGAGCAACCCGCCAAAGGGAGTGCCTTTGGGAGGATTGTGGGCGTCCATGATTTCCTTCATGCTGTGACCGATACCGAAGTTGGTACGGTACATATGACCGGCGATGATGAACAGAACCGCGATCGCCAGATGGTGATGGGCGATATCGCTCAACCACAAGGACTCGGTTTGGGGATGGAATCCACCCAGGAACGTCAGGATAGCGTTGCCCGCTCCTTCGGAGGTGCCAAAGACGTGGTTCAAGCTATCCGGGTTTTGGGCGTAAGCGCCCCAGTTCCCGGTGAAGAACGGTGCCAATCCGGCGGGGTGTGGCTTCACGGAGAGGAAGTTATCCCATCCCACATGAACTCCCCGAGATTCGGGGATAGCCACGTGGACCAGGTGGCCCGTCCAAGCCAGGGAGCTGACCCCGAACAGTCCCGCCAGGTGGTGGTTCAGACGCGATTCTGCGTTTTTGAACCAGGCCAAAGAGGGGCGGAACTTAGGTTGGAGGTGCAACCAGCCGGCGAAGAGCATCACGGCGGCCAAGACCATCAGGAAGATGGAGCCTTGGTAGAGGTCGCCGTTGGTTCTCATGCCGATGGTGTACCACCAGTGATAGACACCGCTGTAGGTGATGTTCACTGGGTTGGCTGCTCCGGCTTGGGTGAAGGCATCCACTGCCGGCGCGCCGAATTGCGGGTCCCAAATCGCGTGGGCGATGGGACGGATGTTTAGGGGGTCTGTGACCCACTGTTCGAAGTTTCCTTGCCAGGCGACGTGGAACAGGTTGCCCGAGGTCCACAGGAAGATGATTGCCAGATGACCGAAGTGGGAGGCGAATATCTTTTGATAGAGATTCTCCTCGGTCATGCCATCGTGGCTTTCAAAGTCGTGGGCGGTGGCAATCCCGTACCATAGCCGACGTGTTGTCGGGTCTTGAGCGAGGTCCTGGCTAAACTT
>NZ_JAYFEQ010000090.1:0-270 GCF_055795085.1 Phormidium sp. CCY1219
TACCCGCAAATCTTCCATTGCGAAGGTATTTCCATCGCCGGTGACATCAGAAATTTGTCCCACATGATAGGCATCATCGGGGTTAGATGTGGCGAGGGAAAATAGGGGACGAATTGCACCTTCAGCCGTGGGATTATCTAAGACTTGTTGCACCTTTCCATTCGGCACCAACATGATGAAAAATTCATCTCCGGGTCGCATGGAGACGGTTTGCACGCCTCGATATTCGCCGAAGTTCCAATTGCCTTCATTTAAAGAGCCGGTAAATCG
>NZ_JAYFEQ010000091.1:0-256 GCF_055795085.1 Phormidium sp. CCY1219
TGTGTATAATCGTCCATTGGGGTGGAGGCGGAGCCTCGGGAGGGACGTTCCCAGGCAGGAGCCTGGGAACGAGTTAGACGAGTTAGACGAGTTAGCCTGGGAACGAGTTATAATCGTCCATTGGGGTGGAGGCGGAGCCTCGGGAGGGCCGTTCCCAGGCATGAGCCTGGGAACGAGTTAGCCTGGGAACGAGTTAGAAAAATTAGTCCGCGTAGGCGGACTTGGCTTGCCCAGGCGCGATTTCAATCCCCCGCCT
>NZ_JAYFEQ010000092.1:0-1201 GCF_055795085.1 Phormidium sp. CCY1219
TAATGACGCCATTCGGTGCTCAGACCCCCGGAGAAAATTGGCGGTGAAATTGCAGTAGGGTGTGTGACCCCCGAAGAAGATTGGGGGTCAAATTACGCGATCGCATTGTGGGGGTCACGCACCGACCCCATCGGTGGGAGAATCGGATGAGGGGAGTTAATGACGCCATTTGGTGCTCAGGCCCCCGGAGAGGATTGGGGGTGAAATTGCATCAGCGGATTGCGGGAGTCACACACCCTACGATGGCTGAGAGCGATCGCCGATTTGACTTGGGCGATTTCCTCCAGGTTTGCCTCTGCCATCATCCGACTGGCTTAACTTAAATCTTGGGTTCGCGCCAATTGCAATTTCATCAGACCTCGATAGGGTAAGTCGGCTTAATAGGCACGCTTAAGGCAATTCAATTCTATTCACTATAGTGATACTTGCAAGCTACAATCAAAATTTCTTTATCGGTCACTTGATAAATTAAACGATTTTCATTATCAATCCGCCTTGACCAAAACCCACTTAACTCGTATTTCAAAGGTTCGGGCTTACCTAATCCTTCAAATGGTGTTCTGTCTATATTCTTAATCAGTTCGACAATTTTGCGATAAGTTTTCTTGTCTATTTTTGCCCATTCATTAAAATCGGCAAAAGCAGAAGCTTCAAAAATGATTCTTCTGCTCATTGCAACTCCTCTATATTAACTTCGACTAAATTTCGACCTTTTTTCGCATTCTCAATTGCTTTTAATAGCTTAATTTTATTGATTTCAGATTGCAATAAATAGGCAGTTTCATCTCCTTCAAAAACGATTATTGAAATATATTTATCACCAAATTTTGCTTTGATTTCTTCTATTAAACTCGGGTTGATTTCGCTGGCTTTTAAATGATAGACGGTTGACATTGTTTTTACCTACTGTTGAATTTGAACAGCGATCGAGTAGGACGTCAGGTGTGGTGCGATCGCCTCTTTTGTCAAAGGAGTTACGGGAACGCAACCGAACCCGCACTCATTCTTTAATGATAGCAGCTCGCATCGGGCTGAGGCAAACGGTCACTAAAAGTCTCAGCTTGGCAAGAAGGGTGGATACCGAATCCGGGTAACGAAAAGTCTTTGTATATACCCCCTCAAAGCGATCGCGTAGGGTGTGTGACCCCCGAAGACAATTGGGGGTGAAATTTGCGCGATCGCATTGCGGGGGCCTGAGCAC
>NZ_JAYFEQ010000093.1:0-211 GCF_055795085.1 Phormidium sp. CCY1219
ACAACATCTACCCCATTTCTCTAGAAGGTATTCTCGGACTTCATACCCCACCAACTCTCCCTGTTGATACTCGACACTAGAGATTTCTGGGTGAGTGCATCAGTTGGGTATCAAAACGGACAAGTTCCATTGAGATAGCGCTAATGGGACAGAAACGCTTCAATCGATTTACCCACGTCAGAGTTGTCAGGACTCGGTGTTGAAGACTAGG
>NZ_JAYFEQ010000094.1:0-373 GCF_055795085.1 Phormidium sp. CCY1219
GAGGACGAAATAATCGCCGCCTCCCGCCATCCAGCTTTCCGCATTCTTCGCCGCCTGTTTTTGGATTACTACCCCACTCAGGGTGACGAGCTCGGGATTGTGCGCCTGAGTCATCGTCTCGCTTCCTCCGGTGGTTTCCGCTTCTGTGGTTCTGTCGCATCCCGCCGCCGTGGTGGCCAACATCAGCGCAAACCCCAGGGCGAGGGCGCGCATGGGAACCATTTTTGGCTTGATTTGAGTCATGGTTTTGTTGCCGATTAAGGTTGATGGGTAATTTATCAACGTTTTAGCTGATTATCGGCACAGTCTTTAAATTGTTTCGGTAAAGTTTTCCATAATTTTTCTCTCGCCAACGGGTTTCCCTACCGCCGGG
>NZ_JAYFEQ010000095.1:0-226 GCF_055795085.1 Phormidium sp. CCY1219
TTGATTTCTTTTCCTCGAGCTACTAAGATGTTTCAGTTCGCTCGGTTGGCTCTGACCTGCCTATGGATTCAGCAGGCAGTACATGGGGTTGCCCCATTCGGAGACCTCCGGATCGATGCTGACTTCCAGCTCCCCGGAGCGTTTCGCCGGTAATCGCGTCCTTCTTCGCCTCGGCGTGGCTAGGTATCCACCGTTAGCCCTTTGTAGCTTGACCTAGCTTTACTTG
>NZ_JAYFEQ010000096.1:0-207 GCF_055795085.1 Phormidium sp. CCY1219
GCAATTTGTGCAATGCTTTTGCGCCCTGCCTGCGGCCACGGCCTCATTATACCCGATGCACTTTTTTCTTGTCAACCCCTTCAGCAATTTTGCCGCGCCAGATTGACAGACAGTGGTAGGGGATGATATGATTTTTAGTAAGGCTCAAGTTATGGGTGCAGGCAGCACCGTTAAGCAATTTGTGCAATGCTTTTGCGCCCTGCCTGC
>NZ_JAYFEQ010000097.1:0-600 GCF_055795085.1 Phormidium sp. CCY1219
AGTTGGCAATCTGCTCCTGGAGGTGGTGAATTTGCGACTCCTTATCGGTATTTTCTTGCAGGAGTTGTTGCAGTTGCAGGTTTTCCTTTGCGAGGCGATCGCGATCGGCTTGCAATCCCTGAATCAGAGCCGCCGCTTTATCCGCTTCTTTCAGTTGGGCGCTCAGGTCGCGCACTTGCTTTTCTAACTCCGCCACCCGGTCGGATTGCGCGGGTACAGCGGGGGCAAGGTTCTGCTGGCGCAAGGCTTTCTGTAAGTGGCGCTGCTGCGGGATAATTTTCCCATCCTTGGCATCTTCCCGGGCAAGATGATGGATTCCGGCGTGCAACTGTTGGGACGGGTGTAGGGGGTCTTCCGGGGCGGCGGTGGGGATGAGTTGGGTCGGTCTTGTAGTGCGTTTCGCAGGAGCCAACAACTTCTCGGCGTCCCAGTCGGTGAGGTGGCGAACCGCGTCGATCAGGTGGTCGGTGAGTACCGAGGGGCTTTCCCCTTGGTGAGCCAACCGCGCCGCTTCCGCTTGCAGGGTGGCGAGGTCTTCTGAGGAAGCGCCATAGGTCTTGGCCACTAACTGCCAATCGGCTTGGGTTGCTGAGTCCCCCA
>NZ_JAYFEQ010000098.1:0-339 GCF_055795085.1 Phormidium sp. CCY1219
TTGCGGATGGTTTCCTACTCAGGATATCGACCAAATTTCCTGAGAGCAACAACGAGGGTTACTTCGTTCCGAATGTCCATTGTTCGTGCCTTTAGGACACCACTTTACGCCGGGTTTTTTCGAGTGTGTGGAAGGTCAAAAACGGACTCGCCTTCCCTTTATCCTTCGCCTTTTGGCTCCAGCGTGTCAGTCTAATTTTCGCTGGTTTGGTGTATCGGCGCTTCAAACGTGGCTTCGTATTCCTATCCATAGACACTTGCTTAATGGAGTACCTGCTTAGACTCAGGTTTAACCACCTTTCCTCCCCGCTTCACGGATTGATGACCAGTCGCTACCGTG
>NZ_JAYFEQ010000099.1:0-210 GCF_055795085.1 Phormidium sp. CCY1219
TGGATGAAGGGTTCGTAACAGTTGAGTTTCTAACGAGTCCGATTTTAACTAATCAGTAAGTGGTCTCGCCATCGTAGGGTGGGCAGTGCCCACCCTACCTAAACTACGTCTACGACGGGTACGTGTTCGCCGTGTTTCCAACGAGTCCGAGTTTAACTAATCGGTAAGTTGAAAAAACCCTCTCCTTGGATGAAGGGTTCGTAACAGTTG
>NZ_JAYFEQ010000100.1:0-211 GCF_055795085.1 Phormidium sp. CCY1219
GTTCCTCTCGTTCCAATTGCAATAATAACGGAACAAACTCCGCTGAGGGTAATTCCATCACTGATTCAATAATGGCGGCAAGTTCTTCATCGATAGAACCAAAGCGGGTTCGGAGAATGTCTTCGATAACCTGACGTTCTCCTTGCTGAAAGGCTTTTTCTTGTTCTTGTTGGTAAAGGGGTGCTAATCTCATAATTAACGCTCTGTCTCC
>NZ_JAYFEQ010000101.1:0-314 GCF_055795085.1 Phormidium sp. CCY1219
CATCCACTCGGCAACCCGATGGTTCTCCCTGGAGCAAATCGGATTTAAAAGCGTTAGTCGATCGCGATTTTGGTGAAGGAGACTCCGACGAGCAGGAAGAAGAGAGTTTGGCGTAACCCCCGACCAACCACCAATAACCCACAAGCAATGAGAGATATTTGGGGGCGCTAACGTTCGCCTCAAGGGAGGGAGTGCCACTCCAACTGCTGTTTGAGCTGTTGGTTTTCCCGCTTCAAGTGTCCGAGAAGCTTGAGCGAATCGTAAAGCTTAGCCTGCATGGTGTCGATTTGTTCCTGTTGGCGCAAGAGTGCCGG
>NZ_JAYFEQ010000102.1:0-218 GCF_055795085.1 Phormidium sp. CCY1219
ATTAAACAATGGCTTAAAGCCGGAGTTCTGGACAATGGCGTATTTGAGGCAACAGAGTCAGGCACTCCACAGGGTGGAGTAATTAGTCCACTACTGGCAAACATTGCCTTACATGGGATGATAAATTCGGTTGTTAATGCTTTCCCCAGGACTAAGAACATTAACGGAAAACGAGACGTTAATTATCGTCCGAAAATCATCCGATATGCCGATGACTT
>NZ_JAYFEQ010000103.1:0-201 GCF_055795085.1 Phormidium sp. CCY1219
GGGTTGACAATCCCTGGGGCGATCGCCTACAATGAATCCGAGGGGCGAGGCAGGACTTATATGCAATGCACTGCTTGCTTGCGGTCAAAAGAAACCATTCAATTGTGCTTCAGAGAATATTCTCCTCCGAGACTCGATACCCATTAATCTATCAAACAAATAAGAATTAAGAATTGGGGGTTGACAATCCCTGGGGCGATC
>NZ_JAYFEQ010000104.1:0-261 GCF_055795085.1 Phormidium sp. CCY1219
GGCGGCTAAAGCCGCACGTTCGTTTTTCCTCCCCCGGCTAAAGCACGGGGGTTTCCAAACGTATCGGAGGTTATCATTATGACAATAGCAGTGGGACGCGCACAGACAGAGCGAGGATGGTTTGACGTCCTCGACGACTGGCTGAAGCGCGATCGCTTCGTCTTCATCGGCTGGTCTGGCCTGTTGTTATTCCCCTGCGCCTACTTGGCGATCGGGGGCTGGCTGACCGGCACCACCTTCGTTACCTCCTGGTACACCCAC
>NZ_JAYFEQ010000105.1:0-2114 GCF_055795085.1 Phormidium sp. CCY1219
AAGGGGGGGGTATCCCCCCTGGCCCCCCTTGGAAAGGGGGGGGTATCCCCCCTGGCCCCCCTTGGAAAGGGGGGGGTTGGAGTCAATCGCACCTAGGATACAATCCAAAAATTGTTGGCGTTTGGCGTGACTTTTACATTGGGTAAACAGTTGCTCGAATTGATCGACGACCAACACCGCCGCCGGGGCTTCGGTTTGGGCAATCAGCCGTTGTAAGCCTTCGGCCCCTTGGGCGAGTTCGGCGTTAACCCGGTCGAAGGAGTGATATTCGTCTACCAAGACGCGGGCTAAACTCTCTAGGGGGTCGTCTCCGGGTTTGAAGGGGTGGTAAATTTTCCAGGATTGGGTGTCGGGGAAGCGATCTCCTTTCTCCAATTCGGGGATTAATCCGGCCCTGACTACTGAGGATTTCCCACTGCCAGAAATCCCCAATACTGCCAAAAATGAGTGGTCATGGATGCGATTGACTAAGGTTTTCGTCAGTTTCTGGCGACCGAAGAAATAGGGGGCGTCTTCTTTTTGAAAGGCGGCCAATCCTTTATAGGGATTTTTCCCCGTCACTACCGCTTTCTCGCGTTCCCGTGACGGTTCGTTGTCCGGGTCGATTAAGATAATCTCGCCGTCGCGATTGAGACATTTTGGGGTTTGCCCGCAAGGTTCTAACGCTTGGATGAGATAGTGGGAGAGGGTGACGGTACTCACGACGCCCTCCTGCTGCAACCCTTGCAATAATGCCTCGGCGAATACGCTATGTTCGGCTGTGGTGGACTCATACGCCAATTCCGGCGCGCCACAAGCGGATATCAAACAGCGCGTCACTCGTTCCGATTGTCCCGGATCGGCTTCTTGATAGTTGAAGAGTTCCCCGGAATGGCAGCAGTCGAGAATCGCGATTTGCTGTTTGACGGGACTGTGTTCTAAAACTTGCCGCAAGTATGGCAGGGATACCCCCCATTTCTCGGTGCTATTACTCTCGGGGTTGGCGCGACTGGTGGCTAGAAATCCTTGGGTGAGGTGACCTTTCACCTGTCGCAACCCATGTCCGGCAAAAAATAGTAGGGCTATTTCTGGAGGCTGTTTTTCCGGTTCCGAGATGGCAAATAACCAGTCGATCGCCTGTTCTAATTCATGATGGCACAATTGTTTCTGGGAATCCACCTGCCATGCTTCCCAATCCCCCCCTAGCCCCCCCTTTGAAAGGGGGGGATGGGATGCGGAAGGCAACCGTCTGATATCGTCAAAGCCAATTTCCCGCAGTCGTCGGGCTACCGCATTGGCATCATTGGCGGGGGTTCCCAGGTTTTTTAAATGTCTATAAGTGTTAATCCCAACGACTAAAGCTCTTTTCATCATTCCATTCTGCGATATAATGTTCAAAAGGCTCTGGCTCAGGGTAGGGATAAATACGGACGTTAGCAAAGCCTTGCCCGTAGACGCCCGAAGGGCGGCTGAGTGCAAGGTAGGGCTATAGTCCGCCGACGCGAGCTAATTTCAAACCGAGGTTTGACAAGCAGATGTCGGATTCCCCCGTTGCAATATCGCCATTCTAACCTATAGACTCGATGATGAATTCCAATCTTGACAAAACTTTACTCGCTTTGTTGCTGGCCCTCCACCACCTGGATGCCGATCTGGCGGCGGATGATATGGAGGCTTTAGAAGAACTGGGGGAGTTGCTGGAAGATGACCCGGAGGCGGAGTCGGTTTCTGAGGAGGTGGAGGCCATTTGTGCCGCCAATCCGGCTTTAGAGCAATTGTATCGAGAAGCTCTGACAAAACTCGCTCCTTTGGATGAGGAGAAGTTAGCCAGTGGTTTGCCCCCGACAACCGAGCTTGAGAAACAACTGGAAATTACGGAACGCGATCGCGGGTATGTGCCGAAGGGGACAGCCAATCGGAAAAGTCGCGAACTGGTGAATATCAGCCGGGAAATTATGAAGCGCGATCGACCGGACCGAAGTGCGAAAAAACTGGAGTTTCTGCAACAGTATTGGGAGTTACCCCAAACGCCAATCTAATCGGCAAGGTGGGGGATGGAGGCGGGGGATTGAAATCGCGCCTGGGCAAGCCAAGTCCGCCTACGCGGACTAATTTTTCTAACTCGTTCCCAGGCT
>NZ_JAYFEQ010000106.1:0-218 GCF_055795085.1 Phormidium sp. CCY1219
CTTGCTTGTCAGTCCGGAAAGCAATCAGCCAATCAGACTATAGTTCTCTCAAACATTGCTTGATGAGTTAACTCAGCGCGATCGCTCTGACAAAACCCAGAAATGCGATCGCCGTAACTAAACCCAGAACTGCGATCGCCGTGACCAAACCCAGAACTGCGATCGCTCCCCAATCCTCCCATAATTTTCTCTACCTAACACAATACCATGTTTCGATA
>NZ_JAYFEQ010000107.1:0-279 GCF_055795085.1 Phormidium sp. CCY1219
TCGGGTTCAAAATCATCCGGGGTTTCGGTATCTTCTACGGGGACTATAGCGCTGGGCGTTCTCATTTCTTCCAAGCGCATAGCTCGCCCTTGATAGCGTTTTGCCGTTTTCTTTTGGGGCTGAAAGCCGGGGGTAGAGGGACGCTTTTGGAAACCAAAAAATAACTTAAACATGAGTAGTTTGCTCCGTGATGACAGTTATTTCATTTACAGGATTGAATTGGGATTGAGGCTCTGCTTCCGGTTGTGGGTTCCCAGCAGATGCTGGAAACGAGTTGGA
>NZ_JAYFEQ010000108.1:0-206 GCF_055795085.1 Phormidium sp. CCY1219
AACGAAAACCTAATTTTCCCCACGGAAAATTCCGTAGGAAACACGGTTTTTGCGGGAAATACTTTTCCCTTTTTCGCTACGGATACCGCCGAAGCGGTGTTCGGGACTACTGTGGATAATTTCCTGTTGGGAATGGGAGGAAATGACAACCTTTATGCGGGAACTGGCAACGATATTTTGCACGGCAATACCGGAAATGACTATCT
>NZ_JAYFEQ010000109.1:0-1467 GCF_055795085.1 Phormidium sp. CCY1219
TTGCCTGGGAACGGGCCTCTGGAGGCTCTGCCTCCTGCTAGAAACAGGGATAATATCGCGTCCGGAGGAATAGTTTTGATATTCCCTACGGATAAATCCGAGGGATTCTTAAAGAGTCCAAAGTCGGACTTTTAAAGGCGCAATAGCGGGTAAGGTTCGGAAGTCGCCTTCCTCCCCTCCCCTAAGAACGGTACGTGACTGTTTCCAATCATACCGCTCAAGCCTTACTTCCAGCCTTTGACTTGGATTTGCTATGTACCTGCTTATGACACGCTCTGTGTAGGTGCATCAGATTTTCTAGGTCGTCTAATCTACATTCTGCTACAGGTACGATATGATGGGTTTCGATTTCTTCTCCGTTAAATAGGCTGTCTCCGCAGACGGGACATTTCCAATCTTGGAGCTTGGCAAGTTGTTCATATTTTGAACCTTTTGCCCAATAATTTTTCCCGTTCTTGATGCTTCGTTTATGCCAGTATTCACGGAGTGAGGGGTCATCAGGGCTTGAGTTCCCTTTGACTTTAACGTGCCTTACTATGGGTGTACTACTAATGTTGTACAGGAGAAAAAGTTTTTCTTTTCCTCTTCTACCAGTCCCTTTGCACATGAAAGTACCATGCCGTCCTCTATAGCTACCGTAGTAGCGTTTAGAAACCCATGTTTTTGATTTGTTGGGATGCCGACGTTTAGCCCAACGCCAGAGGTAATGCCATACTCGATTTTCGATGTAGGAGAAGGTTTCTTTGCTAACTGTACCTCTGTAGTAGTTAGCAAAACCTCTGAGAAGGGGATTCAATTTTCTAATGACTTCTTCTTGGGTACAGGCTTTCATATTGGATATGGTTTTACCAATCTTCTTACAAAAGGCGAGTACCTTTTCCTTTTGGGGTTTGGTCAACAGTTTGCCGTTATAGTGGCGTAGGTTGAAACCCAGAAAGTCGAATCCGTCGTTGCTCTGAACTATCCGTGTCTTCTCATCACTGATTTCTAGACCTCGATTTGACAGCCATTGTTTTATCAGGATAAGCACTTGTTCCAAAGATTCTTTGTCTTTAGCAGTGACGATAAAATCATCTGCATATCTGATGATGCCTAGCTTTGGGTTAACTGTTTTGATGTATTCTTCTAACCCATGCAGTCCAATATTTGCGAGTAATGGACTTATCACACCACCTTGAGGAGTGCCTGTCTCGGTAGGGTTGTGAACCCCTTTGTCGATAAATCCTGCTTTTAACTATTCTTTGATTAGTTTGCCTTGTGGGGCAGAGCCAATCATGTTCAGAATGGATTCATGGGCAACGTTATCCAAGAAGCCTTTGATGTCAGCGTCAAGAACCCATGTGTGTCCCTGTTGCCATCCGCGCAATTTGTTGAAACATTGATTGATGGCGCAGTCCAAAACTGAACTCTTAAAGGCATTATCAAAGTGCCTCTACCAACTCCTTTAAGAGAAAATCCTAAAGTTGT
>NZ_JAYFEQ010000110.1:0-1300 GCF_055795085.1 Phormidium sp. CCY1219
GGAGTCCAGGAATATATTGTCTGGCAGATTTATGAAAATAAACTGGATTGGTTTATCTTACAAGAAAGTCGCTATGTTGCTCTAGAACCGGATGAAAATGGCATTTTGCGATCGCAGGTTTTTCCGGGTTTGTGGTTAGCTGTGGAGGCGTTGCGTCAGAGAAATGTCGCGCAGGTTGTGACTGTTGTTCGACAGGGGTTGCAGACGCCAGAACATCAAGAATTCTTGCAGGGTTTGGGGCAAGGGTGAGAAACGCGATCGCTCATAGTGAAGCGATCGCCCCTCTCACTTATTTCGCCACGGCATGCTGCTGGAGTTCTTCTAGAGAAACGTATTCTAACGCCGAGGCGTGAGTGGAGGATAACACCACCGGGGGTGCAACGCCTGCATCCAGGGCTTCTTTCCAGCGAGAGGCGCACAAACACCAGCGATCGCCGGGTTTTAACCCCGGAAAATTAAACATCGGTACCGGAGAACTCAGATCGTTGCCCCTCGCTTGGGTGAACGAGAGGAACTCTTCGGTCACTTGCGCGCACACCACATGTGCCCCCATGTCACCCCCACCGGTATTGCATTTTCCGTCCCGATAATATCCGGTCATCGGTGAGGTGCAGCAAATTTCCAGGGGTTCGCCTAAAACGTTTTTCGCTTCTGTCACCAACTCAACCTCTTTTAACAACCCTTTTCATCTCCTCTATTATGCCGGATAAGCTGCCGGTTTGCAAGCGGTACTCGGAGATTTGTTCAGCGTACCTCCTACAAGCGCGATCGCCCACATACCCGCGCAAAATGAACCGCGTTCCCCGTCCCAGCATTGACGCAGTGGGAATCGGGGCGCAGCTCGTTTTCATTCCCCTACTTTTGCTCTAGATAGCTCTGATAGAGCGACTTGACTAAATTATCTAATTTTTCCTCATTACTACATTCCACTAGCGCTTCAAATACCTCCCATAATTTAGCCGCACTTTCTCCCAAAGTGGGACTCATTCCCCACACATCTTGCACCCAATCTTCCGGGCGATCGTCTTCAAAAATTATCCGTTCTAACAGTTGTTTGGCTTCTTTTTGAGAAATAGACATACTCGCAAAATTTTACCTCAAAATTTTCTCTTTTATTATCCCACATATGGCCGGAATTTTTTTCTAAATCACCGGAAAAATTCCCAGGAAAACAATTTGCTTTCGCGAAAAGGGGCGATCGCCACCCATTCCGACTACCAAACCTTATTCAACTCCAACACAAATCCGGGCAGCACATCTTCTCCCTCTAGGGTTTCGGGAGAGTGCAAGACTTCCACTT
>NZ_JAYFEQ010000111.1:0-1062 GCF_055795085.1 Phormidium sp. CCY1219
AATCAGGCAGTTAGAGCCTCATCAACCGAACTTACTCGCCGTAGAGGCAATCAAGAACGCCGCATAAGTCAGCACATAACCCACCGTAAAGTGAGCCAGACCGATCAAACGACCTTGGACGATAGACATCGCCACCGGCTTATCCTTCCAGCGAACCAGATTCGCCAAAGGAGTGCGTTCGTGGGCCCAGACGAGAGTTTCGATTAACTCTTGCCAATAACCGCGCCAGCTAATCAGGAACATAAACCCAGTGGCCCAGACCAAATGGCCGAACAGGAACATCCAAGCCCAAACCGACAGGTTATTCACCCCATAGGGGTTGTATCCATTAATCAACTGAGAAGAATTCAGCCACAGGTAATCGCGCAACCAACCCATCAAATAGGTAGAAGACTCGTTGAATTGCGCCACATTGCCTTGCCAGACTGCCAGATGCTTCCAGTGCCAATAGAACGTCACCCAACCGATGGTGTTGAGCATCCAGAACATCGACAGATAGAACGCATCCCATGCCGAGATATCGCAGGTACCGCCACGACCCGGGCCATCACAGGGGAACGCATAGCCGAAATCTTTTTTATCCGGCATCAGCTTAGAACCCCGGGCATCCAGAGCGCCTTTGACCAAAATCAAAGTGGTGGTATGCAGACCCAGAGCGATCGCGTGGTGGACCAAGAAATCACCCGGTCCGATAGTCAGGAACAAGGAATTGGTGCCAGAGTTGATGGCATCGAGCCAACCGGGCAGCCACACATTGCCGTAATTCGGCCATGCAGTGGAAGCGATGCTATCCGGGTTGGACAGCAGCACGTCGAAGCCGTAGAGGGCTTTTCCGTGAGCCGCTTGAATCCACTGAGCAAATACGGGTTCGATGAGGATTTGCTTTTCGGGGGTACCGAAAGCCACCACCACATCGTTGTGAACGTACAGGCCCAAGGTATGGAACCCGAGGAACAGAGATACCCAGCTCAGGTGAGAGATAATCGCTTCCTTGTGCTGTAAGACCCGATACAAGACGTTATTCTTGTTGGCTTCCGGGTCGTAGTCGCGAACCAGGAAGAT
>NZ_JAYFEQ010000112.1:0-206 GCF_055795085.1 Phormidium sp. CCY1219
GTGGATCGCCAGTCGTTCCCACCATTCCACGGGGCAATCCAGGCTCTAATTTCTCTTCTACTTCTTCCAGATTTTCAGATGAATCGACGATCCAGTGCGGTGGATCGTCGATCGAGTGCGGTGGATCGTCGATCCAGTGCGGTGGATCGTCGGTGTGGTGCGGTGGATCGGCGGTGGGGTGCGGTGGATCGCCAGTCGTTCCCACC
>NZ_JAYFEQ010000113.1:0-252 GCF_055795085.1 Phormidium sp. CCY1219
TAACCGGCTTTAGCTATGAGGCGTGGGTTTGCAACCCACGCCGGATCCTCGGGTGACTGAAATGCTTCTATGGTAACGTTTTCAGCCGGTTTCTAACCGGCTTTAGAGGCGGGGGTTTAAACCCCCGCCTTGCGATCGTATTGGATCGCGCATTCTAAAGCGGGGATATAAAAATCTGCGATCGGATTGTTTTCGTTGCTGGAATAGCAACACCCGCCGGGGGATAAATCAAGCGTCTCATAGCAACACCCG
>NZ_JAYFEQ010000114.1:0-200 GCF_055795085.1 Phormidium sp. CCY1219
GTTTTATCCCCCCAACCCCCCTTGGGAAGGGGGGCTATTGAGGTTTTATCCCCCCAACCCCCCTTGGAAAGGGGGGCTAAAGATGATATTGTTATATCCCCTCAACCGATGGCGTTTGAAAGGGGGGCTATTGAGGTTTTATCCCCCCAACCCCCCTTGGGAAGGGGGGCTAAAGAGGTTTTATCCCCCCAACCCCCCTT
>NZ_JAYFEQ010000115.1:0-845 GCF_055795085.1 Phormidium sp. CCY1219
GAACAATTGCCTGATGGGGTGGAAATTAGCGAAAATTTGGCCCAGGTATTAGATAAGTTATTATCCGATTATCCAAACCAGCGATATCAATCAGCATCGGAAGTATTAGACGCCCTGAATCCGCTGCTAAAATTTAGCTTTGAGGTAATTACTGTGAATCGGTATGGACAAGCGATCGACCGTCAACAAAGGGAGGCGGAATATTTTACCGAAGATTTGCGACAAGGAATTGGGTTAGAAATGGTACGCATTCCGGCGGGTACTTTTATCATGGGTTCCCCGCAAACGGAGTCAGGGAGAGATAAGAATGAAGGTCCGCAACATCAGGTAAAAGTGCCGGAATTTTTTATAGGCAAATATCCGGTAACCCAGGCACAATGGCAAGCAGTGATGGGAAATAATCCCTCTTATTTTACCGGAGATAATTTACCAGTGGAAAACGTATTCTGGCACGATGCGGTAGCATTTTGTGAGCAACTGTCAGAAAAAACGGGACGGGTTTATCGCTTACCCAGTGAAGCAGAATGGGAATATGCCTGTCGCGCCGGAACCACCACGCCATTCCATTTCGGGGAAACTATTACCCCAGAATTGGCTAACTATAATGGAAATTATCCCTACGCTGAGGAAGAAAAAGGGGAATATCGAAAAAAAACCACGCCGGTAGGAAATTTTCCGCCCAATGCATTTGGACTACAGGATATGCACGGAAATGTCTGGGAATGGTGTCAGGATACTTGGCACGCGAATTACAATGGTGCGCCCTCGGATGGGAGTGCTTGGGATTGGGGAGGAGATTCTGGGTACCGGATGCGGCGTGGAGGGTCTTGGAATTTCATCCCCAG
>NZ_JAYFEQ010000116.1:0-209 GCF_055795085.1 Phormidium sp. CCY1219
TCCTGCCATTACTGCAACTCGGAGCCGCAATGCGATATCGCGCTTTCGGTTGCTGGGGTTTCTCCGTACTAGGAGTGAATCGTCACGTAGATGGTTGGCGCTACTAAGTTGCAAGACAATTCTACGACACGGCGGCTAAAGCCGCACGAGTCGCTTTTCCGCCCCGCTCTAAAGAGACGGGGCTACCAAGGTCGCGATCCCCTCGGTGT
>NZ_JAYFEQ010000117.1:0-693 GCF_055795085.1 Phormidium sp. CCY1219
TTAGTGCCTCAACTGCGCCCCAAATATCGGGTGGCGATTGAAAAGCGGGTGTATGAAATGGCGGGAAATGATAGCTTGTTGGTGGGAATTCCGGATGTTATAGTTCAACGGCGTTCTACTCCTAAATCCGAGGGGGATTCTACTGTAGCGGTTGCACCATTAACGACCCAAAAACCCAAGCGGGTCGAGGTTCCGATGCCGATGGAATTCCGGGAAGCTTATTTAGAAGTGAGGGAGATGGCAACTGGGGAAGTGGTGACGGTTATCGAGGTTCTTTCTCCGGCGAATAAGCGGATGGGAAAAGGACGACAGGTTTATGAAGAAAAGCGCGATCGCCTGTTGGGAAGTCGCACCCATTTGGTGGAAATCGATTTGCTGCGAAGTGGGGAACCGATGCCGATTTTAGGTAACGATACGGAAGGGAGTTATCGGATTTTGGTGAGTCGGGGCGATCGCCGTCCTCAAGCGGATTTATATCTGTTTAATCTCCCGGATGCAATCCCGGCGTTTTCCCTCCCGTTGCGTTCTGAGGATACGGAACCGATGGTGGATTTACAAGGGCTATTGAACGGGGTTTACGATCGCGCCGGCTATGATTTTATCGTGGATTATGCCAGAGAACCGATACCGCCTCTGTGTCAATCCGATGCCATTTGGACCGATGCTTGGTTGCGAGACCGAGGATTGCGTTAA
>NZ_JAYFEQ010000118.1:0-200 GCF_055795085.1 Phormidium sp. CCY1219
GCGCTTGCACCTCCGAAATGAAAAATTCTCTACCTTACTTATATGAAAATCTTATAACTCTGGCGCGATCGCCACAGGTTTTTTCGCCGATAGGGCGCTACAGCATAAACAACTATTGCGGCGATCGGGATAGTTTTTTTCCATCCCTGGAATTGGACTAAGCATAAACAACTATTGCGGACATCGGGATAGTTTTTTTC
>NZ_JAYFEQ010000119.1:0-1852 GCF_055795085.1 Phormidium sp. CCY1219
GACCGCAAGCTGACATGCCGGCGATCGCTCGTTTTCCTTCCGGGGTTGAATGATTTTGAGGCACCTCTCGAACAGTTGGGGCACTCACCGCGATCGCTTTGAACTGTGGGGTCTAGAGGTCCGGTGGCGATCGCGCTTAACCAATCAACCCCTCCCAAATACGTCACCGAGGCCAAGTTCCTCTACCGACTGTAAAGATTTATGAAGTTGGCTTGCTTTGAAGAGCAAATCCATATAGGTTTAGAGGTACAAATACTCGATAATCTCGCGCGGGGGCAAAATAAAACGCAGTTAAATTAACGCAGAAGTGAAGACTAAAGGAGCGGATCTCCAAATGGAAATAGTAGCTGGGCGTGAGATTGGCATGAAGCAAGACAGGTATTGTATGGTTTAGGAGTTGTGTGATGAAAAAGGTGATTGCGATCGTTGGCGGTGGTCCGGCGGGTATGTCCTGCGCCCTGTGGTTGAAGAACCTTGGGTTTTGCCCGATTATCATCGAAAAGAACCCACAACTTGGAGGGTTGCAAAACATTAACCCCTTTCACAACACATGGATTTTGGGAATATGGGGAAGAACTGGAAAAAACCTGGCGCAGGAATTGCGCCAACATCTTGAAATAGAATGTATTTCGACGCTGCTAGATTCTCAAGTGCAACGCATTACCAAGGGAGATAATTTTAAAATTTGCACGGCAGATTATGAACTTACCGCGCAGGCCATTGTTATTACCACAGGTCAAAGATTTAAAGGGTACGAAACAATAAAATCAATTCCCGGAAGTCATCAGCTTTTGCGATCGCCGCGCGTCTGCTTTAATCCCGGTGCTATTCCCACTACTCACGGACAAGTAGTTGCAGTGGTGGGTGGTGGCGATAACGGACTCGGGATAGCTATCAGACTTGCAGATACGGCCAAACATATTCACCTATTCGTTCGCTCTAAGCTGCAGGGATTCACTATGAATCAAAATTTGATTCTTCGGGGAGTTGAAGCCGGAAAAATAACCCTGCACAAATCAGCAATTATTCAGAGTTTCGAGCGACTTGGGGAGAAAATTAAGATAGTTTTCAAAGAATCAAATAATCAAGAGCGCGAACTACTATTCGACTCTTTGTGTTTCCGGATGGGTTTTGCTCCCAACACAGAGGAAATCGTTCAATTATTCGAGGAAGGAGGAATGGGTTCTCTGGAACTGAACGCCGGCGGATATATCGCCACGGATGCATTTTTGCGAACACCTATACCGAACGTTTATGCGGCAGGAGATGTGGCCAATCCTCGAGACCCCTGTGTGGCAACAGCAGTGGCTCACGGTGCAATTGTAGCGCGAAGTATAGACGAGGATTTGCGATCCGAGCAGATCTAGGGGCGATCGCCTCCTAACTTAACCCCAGAAGCATCCACCTTTGGCTCCAATTCGCTAATCGTCAATTAAGAAACCAGTTCGATCCACTCCGGGGCAATTTCTGCCAATGGGACTCATACAAAAGCTCTTTCTCGCATGCGTGGATGAGGGATTTGCAATTCCGGGGAGTCCAGGATTAAATCCCCAAATAAAATCACATCTAAATCTAAAGTTCTCAGTTCCCAACGTTCTTCTCGAACGCGACCAAACTGGTTTTCAATTTCGAGCAAAGTTGCGCGTAATTTTTGGGGAGAGAGGGTTACATCTAACAGCGCCCAGCGATTGTTAACCGACGTCAGAGGTGACAGACCGGGAGCGGTTACAGTTGACGCCCTATTTTACCACAGATGGGCTGTCATTCATCATCAAAGTTGTGGTGAATTGAGCGATTGAGTTTGTCAGCAAGGAGGGAGACCGCAAGCTGACATGCCGGCGATCGCTCGTTT
>NZ_JAYFEQ010000120.1:0-349 GCF_055795085.1 Phormidium sp. CCY1219
CGGGCTTCTAGTATGACTTCTTTGTGCGGTGAAAGTACCACGAAGTCATCGGCATATCGGATGATTTTCGGACGATATCCTTTATCTTGCTTTCCGTCAATGTATTTGGATTTAGGGAAGGCATTGACTACCGAATTTATCATCCCATGTAAGGCAATGTTTGCCAGCAGTGGACTAATGACTCCACCCTGTGGAGTTCCTGATTCTGTTGCCTCAAATACGCCATTATCCAAAACTCCGGCTTTAAGCCATTGTTTAATTCTCCGTTTGAGCACGGATGGACAATCTAGTTTGGACAGCAAGTAATCATGGTTAATTCGGTCGAAGCATTTTGCAATATCTGCATCTA
>NZ_JAYFEQ010000121.1:0-342 GCF_055795085.1 Phormidium sp. CCY1219
TACTTATATGAAAATCTTATAACTCTGGCGCGATCGCCACAGCTTTTTTCACCGATAGGGCGCTACAGCATAAACAACTATTGCGCTTATCGGGATAGTTTTTTTCATCCCTGGGGTTGGACTCAGCATAAAAAACTATTGCGGACATCGGGATAGTTTTTCCATCCCTGGGGTTGGACTAGGCATAAACAACTATTGCGGAAATCGGGATAGTTTTTTTCATCCCTGGAGTTGGACTAGGGATAAACAACTATTGCGGAAATCGGGATAGTTTTTCCATCCCTGGGGTTGGACTAGGGATAAACAACTATTGCGCTTATCGGGATAGTTTTTTTCCATCCC
>NZ_JAYFEQ010000122.1:0-454 GCF_055795085.1 Phormidium sp. CCY1219
CGCGGGAACGAAAGACAATCCCAGGTCGGTCGAGTTCAGGAAATTAATCAGGCTTTCAAACTATGATTCGGTTCGGTAAATGGGCTATTAGCTCAGGTGGTTAGAGCGCACCCCTGATAAGGGTGAGGTCCCTGGTTCGAGTCCAGGATGGCCCACCTAAACCAACCAATTCACAAGAGCCAGTCGGACTTGAGTGCGATCGAGTCCGCCAGCCTTGTGACCTGAAATAAGGGGGTATAGCTCAGTTGGTAGAGCGCTGCCTTTGCAAGGCAGATGTCAGCGGTTCGAGTCCGCTTACCTCCACCAAAACCGCCAAACGGATAAAGAACTCAGCAACTTTCGGTGCCCAGGCATTGGAAAGCCTGCTGGATTCACTGTCCAGCCAGAACCTTGAAAACTGCATAGAAATTGAGTCCCTTGGTAAAAACAATCCCTTGCAAAAGGGGTTGAGAAA
>NZ_JAYFEQ010000123.1:0-270 GCF_055795085.1 Phormidium sp. CCY1219
TTCCTCATCAGAAGCTACCGCATCACTGTCCTCGGATTCCTCATCAGAAGCTACCGCATCACTATCCTCGGTTTCTTCTCCGGTTTCGTCGTCAGCAACTGCATCACTGTCGTCGGTTTCTTCTCCGGTTTCATCATCAGCGATCGCAGCATCGGTTTCGGAGTCAGATTCTGAGGCTTCATCCGAGGTTTCAGTGTCCTCTAAAACCGATTCTAGGTCAGACACCAAATCTCCTAAAGCCTCATCGAAATTCGGTTCGTCTGGCGTAAT
>NZ_JAYFEQ010000124.1:0-247 GCF_055795085.1 Phormidium sp. CCY1219
AACCGGACATGAGACTTTCACCTCATCCGGCTCCTAGCCAACTTATCCCTTGTCATGGGAGCTGACTTCCGCTTGATGTTCCTCGATTATACCAAGGTCTCTTGCGATTTTACGGTCGTGACAGTGGCGATGCAATGCTTGGCGGTTTTTGTGGGTATCTTTACCCTCCCCCGCTAGAGGTTTAATATGGTCTACCTCAATTAGGTCACTGTCCATGAAGAACAGGCCACATTCATTGCACTTGCCT
>NZ_JAYFEQ010000125.1:0-252 GCF_055795085.1 Phormidium sp. CCY1219
CTATAAAACGCAAATCCCGTAACGGGAGGAGAAGCCCGCGCCGTACCGCTTAGCGGTCGGCGTCGGGAGTACGTCACGGAACGGTGGCCTTTGGCAATCCCATACTGGTGGGGTGGGCAATAATGGCTAGAGAGTCACCCCATGCCATGTCCCTACCTTTCATCGGCATTATTCCCGATCGCGTAGGGTGTGTGACCCCCGAAGACAATTGGGGGTGAAATTTGCGCGATCGCATTGCGGGGGCCTGAGCAC
>NZ_JAYFEQ010000126.1:0-268 GCF_055795085.1 Phormidium sp. CCY1219
CGAGGTGCGCGGATTAATTACAGCCAGGGAGTCCTAGAAATCATGGTACCTTTACCCGAACATGAAGATGATAAAGTGATTATTAGCAACTTTGTGGAAGTCTTACTAGAAGAACTCGATATCGAGTTCAGGAATCTGGCTTCTACCACCTTTAAAAGCGAAACGATGCAACAAGGTTTAGAAGCGGATAGCTGTTTTTATATCGAAAACGAAGCAGCAGTGCGGGGAAAAAAGCGCATCGATTTAACCGTAGACCCGCCACCGGATT
>NZ_JAYFEQ010000127.1:0-218 GCF_055795085.1 Phormidium sp. CCY1219
AAATGTCCCTTTTTTAGAATACTTGTGTACCCCGGCCAACAAACTCATTAATTGCGGAATTTATTTGGCCAGACAGTAAAAAAGGGAAAAGTGAAAAGGGAAAAGTGAAAAGGGAAAAGTGAAAAGGGAAAAGGGAAAAGTGAAAAGGGAAAATTTTATTCTTCACTATTCACTATTCACTCTTCACTATTCACTCTTCACAGGGGAATTAGCAGACA
>NZ_JAYFEQ010000128.1:0-247 GCF_055795085.1 Phormidium sp. CCY1219
ACCATTGTATCCGGTGCTTGCGCCAGTTTATTGTTCCCCTCCACCGGATACCAGAACAAATCTCCCGCGACAAATACATCCTCCCGGTCTGCAAATAACAGTTCTAAATTTTCTTTAATCGTCACGATCCAGCGAAATTGTTTGGTATTTTCTGCCATTGGTTGACCGTCACTTTCGGGGTAGATAATCTCTGTGGGAGCCTCGGGTTGCAATTCCCTTACCATTGGGCTTTTCCTCCGTTTAATCG
>NZ_JAYFEQ010000129.1:0-441 GCF_055795085.1 Phormidium sp. CCY1219
GTTCTTGCTGTCAATTGGCGCGCAGCTCTTCCAAGAACCGGTGCGGAAGCGGCGCTCGTCCACATGTTCCGTCCCGAGGCGCAACCCTTGGTTGAGGATTTGGCGCACCTGCGCCACCACATCCGGATCTAGGCCCGTGGAACTCGTCGGCGCGTAACTGCTGCCGGTGCGGCGAGGGGCACTTGTCGAGCGGCTGCCTCCGCTGCTAGGGGAGCCATTGCCATTCGGGCGTTGGATAATGGTTTCCACCACCCGCCGTTTTGCTTTCGGGTCGATGCCGATCAAGCGCACGTATTCGCCGCTGTGTTCCGCCAAACACTCTTCCAGGGCCGAAATCACCTGCGACTCGTTCTTGCTGTCAATCGGCGCGCAGCTCTTCCAAGAACCGGTGCGGAAGCGGCGCTCGTCCACATGTTCCGTCCCGATGCGGTATCCACCGGC
>NZ_JAYFEQ010000130.1:0-248 GCF_055795085.1 Phormidium sp. CCY1219
TGCTGCTGCCGTCAACTCAACTCGATGGGCGTTGTATCGGGCTTTGTCTCAAACAGACCTTCCTGTAGAAACAGGCATCGGTGGTAGAACCAAGTTTAACCGCTCTGGTCAAGAATTAACTAAAACACACTGGCTAGATGCTGCTTGTGTTAGGAAATCAACACCAGAGCAACTGAACATATTGGTCAAGCAACCCTTGATTATTACAGCCACAGGACAAGGAAATTGTCAGATGTGCCGTACCGACA
>NZ_JAYFEQ010000131.1:0-654 GCF_055795085.1 Phormidium sp. CCY1219
ATAGTCCGGGCTAGGGAAATACCCGGAGGTGTTATCGTTTTTGGCTCTGGTAAGCGCCAACTCTTAGTTAGAGGTTGAGCCCTCCAAGCTGCGTGACTTCAGCCCGCAGAAGTTGACAATTGATGCAAATTACAGGCGTCTCGCTTCGATGGAAGCGTTGAAATTGCAAACAATTTAAGCCATACCGCCGGCGGCTTGCATCCGCGCTCTAGCGCGCTTGAGGGCTTGCTTGGCCTGAATTTGCTCTTGACGGGTGCCGTTGAGGGCGTTATTCAGCCGAGTTTCGGCATCTGAATACGCTTGACGAGCGCTTTCGAGGTCGATCGCTTCGCCGCGTTCCGCACCATTAACCAAGATGGTGACTTCGTTTTGTTCCACTTCTGCAAACCCACCCATCAGGGCGATCGCCACCCAGTCTTTTTCAGCGCGCACCCGCATCACGCCGACATCAAGGGCGGTTAACAAAGGAGCGTGTTCGCTGAGAATCCCCAGTTGTCCTGTGGTACTCGGCAGAATCACTTCCTCAGCCTGAGAATCCCAGACGGTTTTGTCTGGTGAAATCACGCGAACTGTTAATGTCATGATAACCTCCGATACGTTTGGAAACCCCCGTGCTTTAGCCGGGGGAGGAAAAACGAACGTGCGGCTTTAGCC
>NZ_JAYFEQ010000132.1:0-330 GCF_055795085.1 Phormidium sp. CCY1219
TTGACACTCTGCGGCTCTTTTGACGCGCAGATTCTTAAGCAGTCCAGAAATGAACTCTTAAAGGCGTAGTCAAAGCGCCTCTACTTAGTTGACTTAAGTTGAGATTAAGTCTTCCAGATACTTTTCTTAAAATATTGGCTGCACCGTTACAATCGGCATTAATTAGATAACCAGCACCAGATTGATATAAACCTCGTTTAATACGTTTTCCAGACGGTTCCCAGTTATCGGGTTTTTCACCGTAGATTGGGAGAAAGTCATTATCTAAAAACGACGCTTTCGAGGTATAAGATTCTTCAGTTTCTACAAATTGCAACCCATATAAATTGC
>NZ_JAYFEQ010000133.1:0-327 GCF_055795085.1 Phormidium sp. CCY1219
TTCACCAAAATCGCGATCGACTAACGCTTTTAAATCCGATTTGCTCCAGGGAGAACCATCGGGTTGCCGAGTGGATGTTAGCAGCGCTTCAATTGCTCCTAGTTCCGAACCCCTCGGTGGTGCTCCCGATGCGATTTCGCTCAACCGTTGCGCGTTGAGGCTGGATTGCGATGCTAATTTCTCCCATCCCTGTTCTGTAAGCGGCAGTTTGCGAGTCCTCATCTCGGCAACGAGCAAATCTTGCAGCGCAGGGGTCGGGAGTATCTCGGCGATCGCTTCTGGGGTTCGACCCATTCCGATGCGATCGAGGTGTCTGCGGAAAGGTTG
>NZ_JAYFEQ010000134.1:0-286 GCF_055795085.1 Phormidium sp. CCY1219
CTTGTTCGGCGCGTTGGCGCTCTTGTTCTCTGAGCTGGTTGAGTTCCACAAAGGTGAGGAAGCGATCGCCAGTGGGGGTATAAATTTCCAGGGTATCGGGTTTCAGTTCAAACCGGATTCCCAGTCGCGGACTCACCCAACCCTTCATCTCGTCAAGTGCCTGCAAGCCTTCTGGGGAACGCAAGAATCCCTGAAACTCTATATTCTGTGGGTCGTAGATATAATATTCTTCCACGCCATAGCGATTGTAGAACAACAGTTTTTTGCTCATCTCTTTCAGTCGGTT
>NZ_JAYFEQ010000135.1:0-206 GCF_055795085.1 Phormidium sp. CCY1219
CACTCCTAGTACGGAGAAACCCCAGCAACCGAAAGCGCGATATCGCATTGCGGCTCCGAGTTGCAGTAATGGCAGGACGCAAGGATGAGCGTACCGATTTGGCTGTGTGATGGAAGCGCACAACGGTGTAATCAAACGTAAAGGGAAGCTTCGGCAACCCATAGAGGCGTATTTGACTTCGCCTATGAGTCCGACTTGTCGGAAGT
>NZ_JAYFEQ010000136.1:0-563 GCF_055795085.1 Phormidium sp. CCY1219
GTTCCAACAATCGTTCCGCTTCCTGTTGTCGCTCTTCCACCGTTTGGGCGGTGGCGGGGAAACGGAACAATGGGCGTTTATCTACCCCAAGTGCTGAGGTGCCGACGAGAACCACTAAGGTGAGGGCAAATAGGTTGCGGGATTTGCAAGCAGGGGGCATGGTAGATGCTCCTTTTGGTTGAGAGTTGATGCTTTTGATAATACCCCATAATTTTTCAATTATCAACCCTCGCGGGGGGAGACTCCAGCGCACCCTATTGCGCCTCTCCCATCAAGGTAAAGGCCGCCCAATTTTCGGGACTGGGATACTGCTGCATGGTGGTCAGCATCGCTTGACGCAATGCCTGGGCTTTATCGCCACTGCTTTCCCAGGTTTGATAAAATTCTCGCATTAACAAATAGGTGGCATTATCTGGCACTTTCCATAAGGATACCAGCACGCTGGCGGTGCCGGCAGACATGAGCGATCGCGATAATCCGATGACTCCATCGCCAGTGATTTTTCCGCGTCCCGTCTCGCAAGCAGAGAGGACGACTAAATCCGCATTGAGTTCCATGTCGAA
>NZ_JAYFEQ010000137.1:0-508 GCF_055795085.1 Phormidium sp. CCY1219
GGAAAAGCGCCTTTAAAAGTCCGACTTTGGACTCTTTAAGAATCCCTCGGATTTATCCGTAGGGAGTATCAAAGTTGCAAATCCACTTCGGAGGATAACCCAATGGGTCAACGTCTCAAAAGTTGGGAGTCTCCTCGCAAACCCGGGAGAAACACCAAAGGCAAAGGCGGTAGCGCTCGCCAACGACAACTCAAGAAGCAGCAGAAAATGTTGCGGAAAAAACTCAAGGGGGAAACCCCAGGAACAGATAAAAACCCACAGCAAGAGAAGAGAATGCCAGTTCTCTTCTCTTTTTATTTGGCGATCGCTAGTTAAAAAAAACGACCTTTTTCCCCTCTAAACCGCAGCTTTTGACCGCGAAAAACTCACCTTATTAATTTGTAAAAAACTACTGGTAAGTTAGGCATCGCCCACCTTACAACTCTCGCTCCTTCTGCAATTTAATTGTTGACCAACCGCATAAAATAACAATGATTAACCTCAAAGTAATCACTCAATTGTATGGTCA
>NZ_JAYFEQ010000138.1:0-270 GCF_055795085.1 Phormidium sp. CCY1219
GGCAGCGGATCGCATCAAGAAAGAGACCTGCTATATTTCACCACCACCACGCGATCGGTGGAAAAAACTATCCCGATGTCCGCAATAGTTATTTATGCTTAGTCCAACCCCAGGGATGAAAAAACTATCCCGATCGCCGCAATAGTTGTTTATCCCTAGTCCAACCCCAGGGATGAAAAAACTATCCCGATCGCCGCAATAGTTGTTTATGCTTAGTCCAATTCCAGGGATGGAAAAAAACTATCCCGATGTCCGCAATAGTTGTTTATG
>NZ_JAYFEQ010000139.1:0-204 GCF_055795085.1 Phormidium sp. CCY1219
ATAACAAGGTCTCTTGCGGTTTTGCGGTCGTGGCAGTGTTGATGCAATGCTTGACGGTTTTTATGGGTATCTTTACCTTCCGCCGCTAGAGGTTTAATATGGTCGATTTCTATGAGGTCACTGTCCGTGAAGAACAGGCCACATTCATTGCACTTGCCTTTTTGTTCCTTCAAAAGTCTGGTTAATTTAGTTGGGAGACCAACT
>NZ_JAYFEQ010000140.1:0-258 GCF_055795085.1 Phormidium sp. CCY1219
CTATAAAACGCAAATCCCGTAACGGGAGGAGAAGCCCGCGCCGTACCGCTTAGCGGTCGGCGTCGGGAGTACGTCACAAACAGTTAAGTCTCGCCCGGGAGTTACAGGGCCTTGATTCCAGACAGGTGCCCGATCCCGAGCGTCCCCCTGGATCTCAAACCGGGGTTGTCAATCCTGTTGAGTCAGCACCCCGCGCTAAAGAGACGGGGCTTCTAGCCCCTGACTTTAGGTAGCTGACCAGCCTAAGCCCTACGAGGG
>NZ_JAYFEQ010000141.1:0-231 GCF_055795085.1 Phormidium sp. CCY1219
TCCTGAGTCTCTGTCAATATTCAGCCGCAAATTTTTTCGATGGAGTGCTTGACAAAGGGAATTCACATCAGGTAAAATCAAATCGAGGGTGCAGGCAGGACGTATGTGCAATGCATGAATTGCTTAAGTCTGCTGCCCCAACCCATAACTTGTACTTCTCTAATTTTATCATTTCCTCCTGAGTCTCTGTCAATATTCAGCCGCAAATTTTTTCGATGGAGTGCTTGACAA
>NZ_JAYFEQ010000142.1:0-297 GCF_055795085.1 Phormidium sp. CCY1219
TGTTGCTATTCCAGCAACGAAAACAATCCGATCGCAGCAAGGCGTGGGTTTAAACCCACGCCTCATAGCTAAAGCCGGTTAGAAACCGGCTGAAAACGTTACCATAGAAGCATTTCAGATCCGGCGTGGGTTTAAACCCACGCCTCATAGCTAAAGCCGGTTAGAAACCGGCTGAAAACGTTACCATAGCATTTCAGATCCGGCGGGGGTTGCAAACCCACGCCTCATAGCTAAAGCCGGTTAGAAACCGGCTGAAAACGTTACCAAAGAAGCATTTCAGTCGGTTTCAACCGACTT
>NZ_JAYFEQ010000143.1:0-227 GCF_055795085.1 Phormidium sp. CCY1219
ACCCGATGCCCTTTTTTTTGTCAACTGGTGGAGGCAAAAATTTTCCGGCGCAACCAAGATTGACAGACCGTGGAATTCGGTGAAGCCATTCGCCCAGGCAGCGCACATACGCAATCAAAGCAATGCTTAACGGCCCTGCCTGCCCCCACGGTTTCATTATACCCGATGCCCTTTTTTTTGTCAACTGGTGGAGGCAAAAATTTTCCGGCGCAACATAGAAATTTTTG
>NZ_JAYFEQ010000144.1:0-439 GCF_055795085.1 Phormidium sp. CCY1219
GAACAATTGCCTGATGGGGTGGAAATTAGCGAAAATTTGGCCCAGGTATTAGATAAGTTATTATCCGATTATCCAAAACAGCGATATCAATCAGCATCGGAAGTATTAGACGCCCTAAATTTGTCACCAGTGAGCGGTGCTAAAACGGCACAATCATCATTGCCGAAATTCAGTTTTGACATTATTACTGTGAATCGCTATGGAAAGGAAATCAACCGCCAGCAGGGGGAGGCAGAATACTATACCGAAGATTTGGGGCAAGGAATTAGGTTAGAAATGGTACGCATTCCGGCGGGTACCTTTCTCATGGGTTCCCCGGAAACCGAATTGGAGCGATATGATAATGAAGGTCCGCAACATCGGGTGAGGGTACCGGAATTTTTTATGGGCAAATATCCGGTAACCCAGGCACAATGGCAAGCAGTGATGGGAAATAATC
>NZ_JAYFEQ010000145.1:0-228 GCF_055795085.1 Phormidium sp. CCY1219
CAAGAATTAACTAAAACACACTGGCTAGATGCTGCTTGTGTTGGGAAATCAACACCAGAGCGACTGAACATATTGGTAAAGCAACCCTTAATTATTACAGCCACAGGACAAGGAACTCGTCAGATGTGCCGTACCGACAAATATGGATTCGCGTCTCGATATGGTCCTCGAAATAAGTTGGTCAAAGGTTTTCAGACTGGAGACATTGTTAAGGCTATAGTTACTTCT
>NZ_JAYFEQ010000146.1:0-277 GCF_055795085.1 Phormidium sp. CCY1219
TCGTGGCTTTTAAGGGCATCGCCCCACTTTTTTCTACCTTAATCGAAGAGGTAATGTCATTAAAATCATCACCCACCCAAGAGGTATCCTGAGTTAATACTTTGCTGCGTCCGGAAAAGTTCGCATGTTCGTACAGGGTCACTTTCAGTCCCGCAGGTACGCGCAACGAACTGAGGCGATCGTTGCCAATTTTCAAGCTGGCAATATTATAACTGCCTTCGGTTAGTTCTTGACTGGCTCCTTGGAAGTTCCCGTGTTCGTAAATCGTGGCTTTTAA
>NZ_JAYFEQ010000147.1:0-636 GCF_055795085.1 Phormidium sp. CCY1219
ATGCCCTGCCTCCCCCATCGACTTGACCTGCCTCTATTATATCATCCCTGCCAATCCTGTCAACTTCTTTTCGCCGGCGCTTCTTGGCATCGATCGCAGGTTTCTTTCTTGATGTGTTACTCAGTTAGGGTTGGTGCGTGACCCCCGGTATGAGATTTGATGATTGTCCCACCCATTGGATTGCGCGGGTAACGCACCCTACGGATTTTCTCCCCACTCCATATGCGATCGCCCCATCAAGGTGAATCTCAGGGTTGGTGCGTTACTCCCGGTATGAGATTTGATGATTGTCCCACCGATTGGATTGCGCGGTTAACCCACCCTACGGATATTGTTGCGGCAATGGGTTTACAAAGGAAATTGGTTTCGGTACAACAATGATATCGATGCGCGAGACAGTATTTTTTGGCAGTGCTTTGCTTGCACTAAAACAGAGGGAATTGTGCTTCAATGACGATGGGTACGTTTTATCAAGACACCTTGAGGCGTTTTTCCCCCTGGGATAATTTTTATTCGATTGCCTTCCCTAGAAGTTAAACATTGAGTGGGGAATTGACCCGGGTAAGAGCAACTTGCTCGATTTTTCCCCTCGCGTTTTGCAAGCAAAGCATTGCATTAATGCCCTGCCTACCCCAT
>NZ_JAYFEQ010000148.1:0-525 GCF_055795085.1 Phormidium sp. CCY1219
GATTCTCCAGATTTGCGATCGTATAGGTAGTGAAGCCCCTGGCTCAGGCAGCGCCGTTAAGCAATTTTTGCATTGCATTATTGTGCTACTTGGACACTCAATGTTATAGTACCCGATGCCCAGGTTTTCTCAAGATGCTGATGAAATGTAGGGAGATGGCTAGCCATGCTTTTACAGAGGTGCATCAAGGGTTTAAAAAAAATAGGATGATTCTTTTTTTTGCCGCTGGCAGATTCTCCAGATTTGTGATAATCTAGGTAGTGAAGCTCAAGCCCAAGGCTCAGGCAGCGCCGTTAAGCAATTTTTGCATTGCGTTATTGTCCTGCCTGACCAATTAATTTTAATTTACCCGATGCCCAGTTTTTTGTCAAGCGGTGCCCTGGACAATTTTCCGATCCAACAGGACGGTTCGAGTCAATTTTCATCCGCAGCAGCGGGGGTGGGATAAAAGTGACGTACTCCCGACGCCGACCGCTTAGGCGGTACGGCGCGGGCTTCTGGGCCGAGACCTTTGAGATCTGGGTT
>NZ_JAYFEQ010000149.1:0-2419 GCF_055795085.1 Phormidium sp. CCY1219
TGGAAAATTGGTGGCCTAACTGATTGATTGACAAATCCGGGAAATTGGCATAAAGTGGAATTAAGGTCGATGGGGCAAGCAGGGAACTTACGCATTGCATAAATTGCTTAAACTTGCTGGGCAACGCCTCGGTTTCAGCAGAGTCACCCTGCAACAATCTGATGATAACATTCCAAGCTGACCCATCTGCCGCCAAAGCATTAAAATAATATGAAGGAATGTGTAGATTTGTATCAACTCGGACTTAAGAAACGCATGGCTCCAGCTATTTTAATCGAGAATCTGCAAAAGCGCTACGGCGCGATCGAAGCGGTCAAAGAGGTCACCTTTGAAATCCAACCCGGAGAAATCTTCGGGTTGCTCGGACCGAATGGGGCGGGCAAAACCACGACAATCCGGTGTTTGTGTACCCTAGCCACCCCAGATGCAGGTCGCCTAGAGGTGTCTGGCATCGATGTAGTGGCCGATCCGAAAGCGGCCCGACAGCGCCTCGGGTATGTGGCGCAGGAGGTGGCCTTGGACAAGGTGCTTACCGGGCGAGAGCTGCTGGAACTGCAGGCGGCATTGTACCACATTCCCAAACCCTTGGCAAGAGACAGAATCAACGCCATGCTGAGTTTATTGGGACTCGAAGAGTGGGCGAACACGCAAACCGGGAAATATTCCGGGGGGATGCGAAAGCGCCTGGACTTAGCGGCGGGATTGCTGCACGAACCTGACGTGCTGGTATTGGACGAACCCACCGTGGGATTGGATATCGAAAGTCGGATTGCGGTGTGGTCGTTCCTGCGCCAGTTGCGGGAAAATGGCACCACAGTGTTGATTACCAGCCATTATCTGGAAGAAATTGACGCCCTCGCCAATCGCGTCGCCATTCTGGATAAGGGGAAAATCATCGATGTGGGAAGCCCCTCGGAACTGAAAGATAAAATCGGCGGCGATCGCATTACCCTGCGCATCCGCGAATTCTCCCCCATCGAAGAAGCGCAAAAAGCCAAATCCTTGCTCGAACCCTTGCCCTTCGTGGAAGAAATCGTGATTAACAACGCCCAAGGGAACTCCCTCAACCTAGTGGTCAAACCGCAAAGCGACGCCTTGAGCAACATTCAACAAGCCTTGCGCGATGGGGGTTTGCCCACCTTTGGCATTGCCCAATCCCGCCCGAGTTTGGATGACGTTTACCTCACCGCCACCGGTCAAACCCTGATGGATGCGGAACTCGCCGCCGCCGGAACCCGGGATCCGAAAAAAGAACGCAAACAAAATATGCGCTAAGTTAGAGGACAATTGTAGGGAAGCGATTCACACTGAAACCATAGCAGTGCGAACCTGTGGGAAAATCATTTTCCCACCGCTTTCCTCAGCGAGGTCTGAAACCCTCGAACCGAGGATTTGCCAGAATAAACTGTTCCCTAATCATTAGTCATTATGAGTCAAACTGTTAGTCCAACCAATCCCAGCGCCCGTGGCGCGCTGCAAACTGCCAGAAGCAATCCCGTGGGGGATTTTGTGCAAGAAACCCTTGCCCTGACCAAACGGCTGTTTATCCAACTACAGAGACGTCCTTCCACCTTAATTGCCGGCATTATTCAACCGTTGATGTGGTTGATTTTGTTTGGGGCGCTGTTCCAAAATGCCCCGCAAGGCATGTTTGGGGATAATATTAATTACGCGCAATTTCTCGGGGCGGGAGTGATTGTATTTACCGCATTTTCCGGGGCGCTGAATGCCGGGTTGCCGGTGATGTTTGACCGGGAATTCGGGTTTTTAAATCGCTTGTTGGTGGCACCATTATCCAGTCGATTTTCGATTGTGGTTGCTTCGGCGGCATATATTATGGTACTCAGCTTCATTCAGACGGCGGTTATCGTGACGGCGGGTGCGTTTATGGGGGCCGGATTGCCCGGAGGATTGGGTCTGGCAACGATCGCCTTAATTACCTTCCTGCTGGTTTTGAGCGTCACGGGATTGAGCCTGGGTTTTGCCTTTGCCCTACCGGGGCACGTGGAATTAATTGCCGTGATTTTTGTGATTAATTTGCCCCTGCTGTTTGCCAGCACTGCTTTAGCGCCCCTGTCGTTTATGCCGAAATGGTTGCAAGTGGTGGCGTCTTTAAATCCGCTCAGCTACGCGATCGAACCCATTCGCTATCTGTACCTGCATGGGGACTGGTCCTGGGGAAGTGTGGTGATGCAAGCTCCTTGGGGTGACGTCACCTTTGGCGGGGCCTTAGGGGTGTTGGCGGGATTTGCCGCATTGGCACTGTTGAGCATTCAACCCTTACTGCGGAGAACATTTGCTTAGTAGAATGGTCTATATCATAAATGGTTGAGCGTGACAAGTCTGTCAGGAACCCCATCCCTAAAGGGAGGGGCTTGGTAAGACTTTATTTTCCCAAGCTCACCTGACCAGAAGACCA
>NZ_JAYFEQ010000150.1:0-201 GCF_055795085.1 Phormidium sp. CCY1219
GCAACTGCAACAACTCCTGCAAGAAAATACCGATAAGGAGTCGCAAATTCACCACCTCCAGGAGCAGATTGCCAACTTTGAAGCTACCCAATCCGAGACGGCCCAGGTGGAAGAAGAAAACCAGCAGCTCAAAAGAGAGTTCTACGCTTTGCAGCAGCGCTACAACCAACTGTCGTTCGAGATGGCAAGAAACGAGCAGAA
>NZ_JAYFEQ010000151.1:0-231 GCF_055795085.1 Phormidium sp. CCY1219
TTGAGGATGAGCTTTTGGATAGATTGGCGCTGCGAGTCAAACCATTCGGAGATTTGGATTAATGCTCGCGCCATCCAGGTGGAGCCACCAAAATCGGAGGAGTCCAGCCATTTTTCAAACAGGCGATCGCCTTGGGTGAGTCCCCGTTCGAGGTAAAGTTGGTGCAGCACTTGCCGCAAATTTCGACCGATTTCGAGGCCACTGACGAAGGTGTGGCGGACGAAACCGAAG
>NZ_JAYFEQ010000152.1:0-245 GCF_055795085.1 Phormidium sp. CCY1219
GACATGGGAGACAATCGCAATATCCGCCTGACTTACGACCGAGGATTGTTGGAAATTATGACTCCCTTGTTAGAGCATGAAAACCCCAAAGAACTGATAGCCGCTCTTGTGGGTGTTGTAGTCGAGGAGTTGAATATAGAAATCGTTCGATCCGGTTCGACTACCCTAAATCGCGAAGATTTAGCACGCGGTTCCGAACCCGATTCGGCATTTTATATCCAGAATGAACCCCGGGTGAAAGGCAA
>NZ_JAYFEQ010000153.1:0-205 GCF_055795085.1 Phormidium sp. CCY1219
TGCTTGCTTTCATCAATCGTTTCCATGTGGTTCAGATTCCGAATAATCATAAATAACCTCTGTGTTTGCTTCAAATTGTCGGGCAATTGTCACACAATTGCTCAATTATCCAATTGTTAAATTGGGTAGGGGCGGGATAAAAACCGCTTAACTCGGACAGGTTAGCCGTTTTTATCCGCTACCGTTGTTCGGCAGACAATGGATT
>NZ_JAYFEQ010000154.1:0-3124 GCF_055795085.1 Phormidium sp. CCY1219
TTTCAACCAGGTAATCCTTTAGCAGCGATTAATGAATTAAAAAATAAAATTTTCTTTTCCAGCCCAGATTATGTTATTGTACACTTGGATTCTACGAAGCATCCTAGAGACAAAATTAATGATTTACTAAAGGAACAAATTAAAAAGCCTAACAGTTTAAATCTTTACGATCATTTCAAAGGTAAAATATTAGCGAGTGATGTAAAAGCGGCGATTTCATTAAAAACCACTAACCGCCCAGATAGACGCTATCAACCTTTATTTGAAGCTGCTATGCTTAAAGCTATCAATCATGTGGCTAATCAAAAATGGCGTTACTATATGGTTACTAGAAAATTTAGTGATAACGATAGAATTGTATTTATGGAGGGAATATCTCCTCATGGAATAATTGTTAATAAACGTATTCCTTTAGTAGATGGAATTTATCCCTACAACACCAAAAATGATTTAAGTAGTTTAGTGACGGATGCTCTTACATAAAAGATTATTTTTTTATGCATAATTTTTTAATTTTTTAAATATTTATCAGGTTGCTTAAGTTAGATAGCCAATTGTCGATTCATTATGAGATTACTATTGTTATCAACCATGATGGAAATATTTTCCTAACCGCTGGTCATTTTGGAGTCCATTATTTTGACTCAGGTTAGTCAAGAATGACCAGCGTTGATTTTTGACGCCTACATTTCTAAGTTTAAACTTAATTGTAAAGGCTCAAAATCGTTAACCTGTTGTCTCCGATTTTCTTCATCAATCCCCGGATGATTTAAAAAGTACAGAATGGTTTTGGCAATGGCGAGAGATGCCAAATAGGGAACGCCGTTGCCAATGGATTTGAACAGATGACTGAGAGGAAGTTCGGGAGGGAGAACGAAATCTTTCGGCAAAGATTGAATGGCGATCGCCTCTGCAACGCTCAATCTTCTAACCTTATACGGATGCAAGTGAACTTCATTGTTTCCGTAACATGCCGTAGGAGAATATCGCCATCGATGCAACCGTTTGTAAGACTTTTTGGAATCATCCCCTTCCGGTATCGCTTTCATTTTCTCGATTCCTCCTCGGGGTTTAAAATACCCCTCAGCATTCAAATGATTCTCCGTCTGATTCCGTTTAAACCAGTATTCCACTGTTAATTCTTGCGGCAAATTGGGCGGACAATCAAGACTCGAATCCGCCTGGAAAGGAGTGAATTTCGGCCAAGGATAAGAAAAAACCTCGGTTTTCGGAAAAACAACAAATTTGTCCCAAGGAAAAATAGTCTCGGGAAAAACGTCGCGGAAATGGATGTTTACCGGACTGCCAATCTGATGGAAAATATGGCGATGAAACCCAATCAAAATAATTCGTTCTCTATCTTGGGGTACGCCATATTCGAGAGAATTAATTAATTTCTCGGTTAAAACATAGCCGGCGTTTTGCAGGATGCGTTTGAGGTCTTCATAAAAAGTTCGATGCTTGAGGGTTCGCCACAATCCTTTCACGTTCTCAAACACAAAAAAATCCGGCTGATGCTCACAGATGAGCTGCACATAGGATGCGGATAATTTGCCTTTTTCTCCTTCTTTGCCTTTATTTTTGCCGCCTACGGAAAAATCCGGGCAGGGGGGACCGCCAATAAATCCCACTAGATCGGCGTTTTGTCGCGATGTGTTCACTAAATCGGAGAGGATATATTTTTCCTCTGGGTTGAGGAGGGTTTGGATATCGCCGTTTTCGGCACAATAACAGCCATATTCGGGTAAGTTTCGCTTCAGATGAGTGCGGGAATACCGATAAGCCTCCATGAAGGGAGGGAAGATTTCGCTGGCATAAACCACATTAAAGCCGGCATCTTCAAAGCCTAAATCTAAGAAACCGACGCCAGAAAAAAAGGAGAAAACGTCACTGTGAATCATTCAGGTTCGAGGGGATAGATCGACTACTTGGGATGGAATATCCGGTGCGATCGCGCGACTTCCTTGCACTTCAATTCAGCGGATGAGTTGCGTTGCGATCGCGCCGCATATCCGCACCGTCGAACCTTATTTTGCCACAGACTATGCCCAAACGCTTGGCCCCACGCGGCAGTATTTCCATCCCCCGCTTTGACAAGCCATTGACCGACGGTGATATATACCCAGTCTCCATCGCTCATGCAATTCAAGCCCCCAGAAGTGCGAGTGTCTCCCTCACGACTCAAAGCCGCGCGAAATACTCGCCCTTCGCGCGCTATAGCCCCTCTCGGGCATGATGACAACTTTTCAAATCGGACAAAAAAATCGCACCAGCTAGAAAACTGGTGCGATCGCCTTGTTTAGTGATAATTCAATGATTCTCTCTCAATTTGAGCAAATCCTTAAATGAGAGTAATATCATCTTGGCTCAACTCCACCTGAGAGAACACTGTCAGGGAGAATTCAGCGCTGAAGGTAAACTGCGTGAACGTTTCCTGGGTGCTGGTGGTGCCAGTGGTCACATCTACGCCACTGGATCCGTCTTCGGCAAACACATCGGACAGATTATCGATGCCAAACTCACTGCCGGCAATTTGGATGACATCGCCTTCTTCGGCATTGAAGTCGAGAATGATATCATTCTTCTTGCCTTTGAGGTTCGCGATCGCGTCACCATCATCAGCGCCTTCTTCCTCATCCTCATCTTCTTCGCCTTCCAGGGCAGCAGCAGCATCCATCACAAAGGTGTCTGCACCTGCGCCACCAGTGAGGGTATCCTTGCCAGCGCCACCGTAAAGCGTATCGTCGCCTACGTCACCACTGAGGAAGTCCTGCCCCTCGCCGCCAAACAGCATGTCGTTGCCTTTGCCACCGATCAGGATGTCTTTGTGCTTGCCACCATCTAGGTAGTCATCGCCATCACCGCCACACAGGTAGTCCTTTTGGTCGCCACCCATCAGGCTATCATCACCGCCACCACCCAGGATGGTGTCTTTTCCGTGACCTCCTTCTAAGTAGTCGTTGCCACCCACATCGGTTCCGTCGGCATCATCCACATCGGTTCCGTCGGCATCATCCACATTCTCATCGGAATCATCCCCATTCTCATCGGAATCCGCCGTGGTGGTATCGGAATCATCCCCATTCTCCTCGGAATCCGCCGTGGTGGTATCGGAATCATCCCC
>NZ_JAYFEQ010000155.1:0-3472 GCF_055795085.1 Phormidium sp. CCY1219
TTGTTGAAACAAGCGTTCGTTTTTCCGCCCCGAACTAAAGTTACGGGGCTACCAAACTTTCGTCTTTTTTTCGTGTGATTTCAATGCCACAGGTTATTTTTCCATCTATACGGGACAACATTCTAATTTCATGTTAAGCGGCCCAAGGAATAGTGGGGAGTTATGGCGCGATCGCAAAGGCAATGATGAAGCCCAAGTCGCCGCCCCGTGGGGTGGGTTGGCTGTGGGAACTGCAATCTCGCGTAGCGTTGTGGATGCAACATCGTTGGGGATGTCGAGCAGGTTTTGGCTGAAGCGCTGTTTGAGCCAGCCAACGGTCAGGAGGCTCAGGAGGAGGAAAGTGGCGCTAGAATCGGGATTGGCATGATGGTCGTCAAGTTGAGCGATCGACCTTAATAATTTTGCAGCGCCTGGCGATAAGCCAGAACTGCCTCAGTTTGGTTGGCGTATTCCAGATATTGACTCAGGAGGGAGAAATCTAGATCCGGCAGGAAGGTACTGCGAGGAATTATAGTGTAGTTTTTCGCTCCTAACCGATAAAGGGAAAAACTTCCATTTTGCCAAAACCATACCTCTGGAACTCTCAATCCTTGGTAAACCTTTAATTTATCGACTCCGCCGCTAGTCAGAGCGATTTCCAGCACCATATCGGGAACTTGCCCCAGCTCGCCCAAACAATAGCACTCATCCGGTTCGGCTCCTCGCGCTACTGCTTGGTTGCGAAAGGTAGTGTTGCCATAGCCATTGAGATTAATTCGTTTCTCAACTGCATAGGTTTCAATCAACCGAGCAATAATCTTTTTCAAGCGTTCGTGCTCTGGAGATACTGTGATAATAATTTCTAGCTTTCCTTCTAAATAAGTCATCCGGGGAAATTCATCCACAAATAGGGATGAGAGGCTTTCGTATTGCTCCCAAGTGACATGGTTCAGAAGGATGCGTTGTTCTGGTGCTGGCGCGAGAGTTTGTATGTCTAACAGTTGCATGTCGATTACCCTCCTAAGAAATCCGGTACGCGATCGAAAAACGAACAGTGAAAAACGAACAGTGAAAAGCGTAATCTTGATTTCATATTGACTTCAAAATTGATTGCGATCGCTTTGCAGAGTTTGCTGGAGACCCTCATCTATAGTAAATGGCGATCGCCAGTTTAGGGTATTGCGGATTTTGCTGCTATCCACGACGAGGGAACTCAGGAGGCGATCGCTTGTTCTAACCAAAGTTGGGTAGGGATTATTCTGTGTCGTATAAGGGTAATAATGTTCTGATTTTATTTTAGGTTGCCCAAGGGATAGTCTAGTGATAGAATTAATTCATTATCCTGAGTCCGGAGGTGGCTATGGAAGCGTTGCGAATCTTTGCCAAACCTGTCAATGGTCAACTGGTTATCGACCTACCTCCTTCACTGAAGAGCGATCGCACTTATGAAGTGATCGTTCTCTCCGCGATATCCGAGGAGTCCGTTGCTACTTCACGACGCCGCCAGCCTTCTCCAAAACTAGCGGGTACGGTTCGCTTGCTTGACGATTTAATCGCACCTGCCATCCCTGAGTCAGATTGGGATTTGTCCTGAATGCTGTTACTTGATACTCATATCTGGATTCGTTGGCAAAATCCCCAGCTCAGTAGTATGGCGCTTTCCGATCGTCTAATTGAGCTGATTGAAACGGCTGATACTGTTGCGATTAGTGCCATTTCTTGCTGGGAACTCGGACAATTGGTGAAACGGCAGCGGGTACAGATTTCTCTTCCCCTTGATGAATGGGTCAAAGCTGCATTGGCAGATATTCAGGTTTTGCCCATCGAGCGGGAAATTGCTCTGAAAGCTGCTCAACTGCCAGAACATCATCGCGACCGGCTGACCGGATTATCATTGCCACAGCTTTGATTTATAATGCTTCTCTAATCAGTCTAGATTCGATGTTTCCCAACTATACAGAGTTAAAGGGACGTTTAGTTTCCCGTTGATGTCTATAGCTATTTCTGGATTCACGCTCCATCCCCTTTGATTTTCGACCAAGGTGGCGATCGCTACGGCAAAATACATGGCTAACTGGAAATCATGCCTAAGCTACGCATCAACTCTACCTCTTGTCCAAGACCTTCTTCTAGGGTTCGAGGGAAAAAATCTAAATCTCGTTGCGCTGCATCATGGGGATAGGCTTTGTCTTCTTGTAATCGCAGGATTTGCTCCCGGCGTACAGGCGATCGCTCTTTTAAAAGATTTTCCAGAATTGTGGCTGACCAGACTCCTGCATTGAGAGGTAAAGAAATCTGGCGTACTGGTTTGCCGAGTAGTTTTCCGACTAAAGTTAGCAGTTCTCGGAAGGTGACAACCGTACCGCCAGAAAGGTCGTATGCCCCTTGGATATGGGGGCGTTGAAGTGCGGTTAAGATAGCTTGGGCTAAGTCATCAGCATGAACGGGTTGGATGAGATTTTCACCCGGTCCAAATACGGGAAAGAATCCGTAGCGATCGCAAAATTTTATCAGTTTATGGAGGTTCTTATCTCGGTGGGAACCATATATCATCGTGGGGCGAAGTAAGCAGTAAGAGCCTGAATATTCGTCCAGTCGGGTTTCCATTTTTTTATAATCTTCGGCACTTTCACGGTATTTAGAATAAATTCCTGTAGTGCCAATCACAATTAACCTTGGATTTTTTTCAGCTTTTTTCAGGCTTTCAACTATAGCTTCAGTATGTAATATAGATGCAATGTGAACGATTACTTCAGGAGTTCTTTGTGCCAAAATCTTGTCCCAAGTCTCAACGGAAGAAGTATCTCCGACAAAATAGTTGATTTTTAGATTTATTTCTTCAATTCCTTGAGTATTACTGGTGGATCTCACCACACAATCAATCAAGTAATTTTCTTGTTTAATTTTTGACAGTAAATAGAGTCCTATTAAACCTGTACTACCTGTTATTATTATGTTCATTACCTTTTACTTTAACCAATAAAAATAGCGTTTTAATTTTTTTTACATATTCTTGATAATATCAGTTACCAATCTCCTGGTAATAAAATCTGTACCCGATATTTATTATTGGATATCGTTCAACTAAAAATATCCAATAAATTTAAACATTTTTCATTTTTCATTTAGATATAGTCCATCAACGCTAGTTATACCTAGATGATAACTTATTCTATGACTAATTTAGATTAATTGTTTATATTTTATGTAGCCTCTCCAAGCATAATTTATGAAACACCAACTCGCAACTGGTAAATTTAATTTTTCTATTTGACGATAAATTTTCCACACTCCAATCGCGTTTTTCAATTTATTGCTAGACATTGAACCTTGAACAATTCTATATAAAGCTAAATTTTCTTGAATTCCATAAGCAATTAATCCCCTTTTTAGCAAAGATAACCATAGCAGTAAGTCTGCATAACTGCTATAAGACCTTTGACTAACCATTTCTATAGAACCAGTTTTCTCTATATCTATAACTACAGTTAAA
>NZ_JAYFEQ010000156.1:0-500 GCF_055795085.1 Phormidium sp. CCY1219
CCATTGCCTGCCAAGAAGCTGCTCGTCCCGAGTTATTTTTCCAACCTATTTCAGTCGGATGTGGCTTAACCGCTCAGCAACTCCACGGAGGAAAGCGTCTCGATCCAAACTTTCGCCCCGCAAGATAGCGGCTTATCGGGTCGATACACTACCCGGCTAGGTCCGGCGATTTCCGCTTCAAACCCATACCGATTGCTGCTGCCGTGTTTGACGCTAATTACGGGTTCTTTTTCCTCTCGCTTGTTATTTTGCCGAATCTTGTGTTGATTGACGTGAATGCAGGTAATCGCCGCTTTGCGCGCAGGTTTCCATCGTGGTTTTGGGCCGCGAGTTCCTTCCTTGACTTGGGGAATTCCGTCGGTTAACGGGATTGCCCAGTTTCTGCCTATTTTAAAAGCGCCGCAAACTCTCTGAGTTAATAAAAGTTTTCTCATATAAGAACCGGAAATCCCGAGTATTTGTGCTGCTTGAGTAGATCCTACTAGTATCATTGAAATGAA
>NZ_JAYFEQ010000157.1:0-302 GCF_055795085.1 Phormidium sp. CCY1219
GTCATTTGGCTATGCGCGCGAAATTGTTGCCCGAAGCGGTTGACAAAAAAAGCGGTAGGGGGTAGAATGAAGTCGATGGGGGAGGCAGGGCACTTATGCAATGCGTTGCTTGCGTGGCGATGAAATTGAGCAGCACGGTGGGATTTGACTGTACTCCCCAATCTTTTTTGGCATATAAACCCACTGGCATGCCTCCCGTCACCCACCACCCCCTAATAGGGTTGTTCAACAGTCATTGGTCATTAGTCATTGGTCATTGGTCATTGGTCATTGGTCATTAGTCATTAGTCATTAGTCATTTG
>NZ_JAYFEQ010000158.1:0-3688 GCF_055795085.1 Phormidium sp. CCY1219
TGGAAGAAGAAATGACCGAAGAAGAGAGCGAAACCGCTGAAGAAGAGACGGTCATGGAAGAAGAAATGACCGAAGAAAGCGAAACCGCTGAAGGGGAAGTCACCACCACCGAAACGCCAGACAGCGAGATGAGCGAAGAAAGCGGGATGACCCCGGTGGGAATGGAAGGCGAAGACGAAATGGAGGCGGAAGTCGAGGAAGCGATCGCGCCTTATTTCAATGAAGAAGAATACCTCGCCAATAACCCCGATGTAGCGGAAGCCGTAGCCCAAGGAGACTTTGAAAGCGGGCTAAAACATGCCGTCAAATTTGGCTATAAAGAACGCAGCCGCACCGTTCTCGTCGGGTTCCAGGCCACATTTTATGGCGAAAGCAATCCCGATGTTGCCGATGCGATCGCCAATGGAGATTTCGCCAGCGAACTGCAACACTTCCTGCTCTACGGGCAAAACGAAAATCGCTCGCCTAACGCCGCTTACAACGAACAAGAATATCTCGAATTTAACCCCGACGTCGAACAAGCCGTTGGGGCGGGTGAATTTACCAGCGGGCTGCAGCACTTTTTCCTATTTGGTCGCTTTGAAGTTCGGACCTTCAGCAGCCAGTTTGACGCCCAATTTTACCTAGAACAATACCAAGATATTGCCGAAGCATTCCAACAAGGTTTAATCGACAGTCTCTTGGAACACTTCCTCGCATTTGGTCTCGAAGAAGGTCGCACCGCTAGCCCCACCGAAGAAGAAGCCGCCGAAGATGCGGAAGAAAGCGGTGAGGACAGTGAAGAAACCACCGATGAGGCCGATGAAACCCCCGATGACGAAAGCGAAGAAGTCACCGATACCGAAGATACCGAAGATACCGAAGAGGAAGCCGGAGAAGACAGCGAAACCGACGGCGAAACCATCGGCGATCTGCCCCCCGTAGTCATCGACGAAATTCCGGATCCGAGTGCAGAAGAACCCGCCCCACCCACCGAACAAGAACAAGAAGTCGAAAGCAGCGGACTGTTTAACCCCGACTTTTTCCTCTCTCAATTGCCCGAAGACATTCAGCAACAGATTGGCGAAGGGGGTCAATATCGCACCGTCATCGAATACTACCTCCAAGAAGGACAATTCGACGAGCAACTCAGTCAAGTCAGCTTTAGCCCACTGTTTGACTTCGGATTTTACCTGAAAAACAATCCGAAAATTCAGGAACTCATCGAATTAGGCGAATACGAAAATCCCCTCGACTACTACCTGAAAAAAGGGAAAACCGAAGGCGACGTTCCCACCCCCTTCTTTGACCAAGAATATTTCCTCGAACAATATCCCCAAGTTCAACAACTGCTCGTCAGTGGCGAATACAGCAGTGCCTTTGAATATTTCATCGAAGTCGGCATCGAAGAAGGCACCAATCCCCTGCCGTATTTCGACGCACAATTCTATCTCGACCAACTCGAACAGTTTGCCGAGGAAAACCCCGATTCGGAAGTCGAACTGCCGGAAATTCCCGCAGATGCCACGGAAGGCCAAATCTTCCAAATTGCTTACACCCACTTCATTTCCATCGGGTTAGAAATCGGCATCACCGCCAGTGCGGAATTTAATGCCGAATTGGTCGAAAGTCAGCTCACCGAAGAACAAAAAGCCCAAATCGGCGAAGGAAAAGAATACCCCAGTGTCTTTGCCTACTTCGTCCAAGTCGGCATCGAACAAGGGATTATCGCTTCCGAAGACATCGACATTCCCGACCCTGCGGATCTCGGGTTAGATAGCTTCGTTGTTGAGGACCTCGATAGCGACAGCGTACTCATCGGTAGCGAAGGCGATGACCTGCTGACTGGCGATGAAAGTGAAGAAGCCATTGTCGGCGCTGCAGGCAACGATACCGTAATCGGATCCAAAGGAAAAGACCAGATCTTTGGTGAAGACGGCGACGATATGCTCGTGGGTGCCAAAGAAAAAGACACCCTCTTCGGTGGCGCGGGAGACGATAGTCTGTTCGGCGGCGATGAGAAAGACCTCCTCTCCGGCGACGAAGGTAACGATCTGCTCGTCGGCGGCAAAGAAAAAGATAGCCTCGTAGGTGGAGAAGGAGACGATACCCTCCTCGGCGGCGAAGAAAAAGACCTGCTGATGGGTGGCGAAGGTAATGACCTGCTCTATGGTGGCGAAGGGCCAGATACCCTTGTCGGCGGCGCAGGTAGCGATATCTTTGTCATCGACCCTGCTGGTGTAGAGAAGAAACACCAAGATACTCTCTTGGACTTCAACCCCGCAGAAGATACCCTGCAAATTGCTGGGATCGGTTTGAGCGGCGAAGAAATTCTCGACAACGCCGAAACTACAGAAATCGAGATCGAACAAGAAGATGGCGCGATCGCGACCAAGTTCTCCACGGTCATCCACTTGAGTGCTGAATTCTCGATTACTATCATCCATGAGGCGCAACTGACGGCGGAAAACTTCGAGGTGGTGGAAACTCCCACTGTCAGCGATGACCTGCTAGAAGAGGTCGAGGTTGACGAAATTACCACGATCTCCACTCTGTTCGATGCGGACTACTATCTCAGCGAAAATCCTGAAGTCGCAGATCTCATCGAAAGTGGCGAATACAGCAGTGCGTTAGACCACTATCTGCAAGTCGGCGAAGCAGAAGGTCTCAGTCCCAACCCCCTGTTCGATGCCCAGTTCTATCTGGAACAATATCCCGAAGTCGCCCAATTAGTCGAATCTGGCGAATACACCAGCGCCTTTGCCCACTTTATTGAGGTGGGACTGTCTGAGGGCCTGATTGCTAATCCGGTGTTTGACGAAGACTACTATCTGGAACAATATCCCGAAGTCGCCGAATTCGTCGAATCTGGCAAATACAGCAGCGCCTTTGCCTACTTCGTGCAGGTTGGACTCTCGGAAGGTCATGTGGCAACTGCGTGGTTTGACGAACAGACTTATCTGGAACAAGAAGGAGTTCAGGAAGCTCTCGACTCCGGCGAATACAGCAGCGCCTTCGCCCACTTTATTGCCGTGGGATTGTCTGCCGGTCTGATTGCCACTGGAGAGTTTGACGCCGAATTCTACGAGTCTGTCTTGGATGAAGACACCCTCGCCGAAATTGGCGAAGGTCTCGAATACGAGAGTCTGTACGAACACTACGTCCTCGTGGGTCAGATGGAAGGTCTGCCGATCGCCCCTCCAGAGGAAATTACCACCTCTATCCCCCATTGCGACGAGTTGGAGTTGGAACTCCCCGCAGTGGATGGTATCGAGGCGGATGAGAAAAAAGCCCTCTTTGCCGATAGCGATGATGGCGTTTCTCTCAAGGCACAGAAGAAACAAGAAATCCTCGTGGGTGGCGCAGGTGACGATACCCTCACCGGTGACAAGCGCAAAGACCTGATCTTCGGTCTCGAAGGCAATGATGTCCTCGAAGGTGGCAACCAAAAAGACACCATTATCGGTGGCATGGACGATGATACTCTCATCGGCGCTCATCAAAATGACCTGCTCATCGGTGATGACTTTAAGGTAGACCACATGGATGATTCCGATGACATGGATGATTCCGATGATATGGATGATTCCGATGATATGGATGATTCCGATGATATGGATGATTCCGATGATATGGATGATTCCGATGACATGGATGATTCCGATGACATGGATGATTCCGATGACATGGATGATTCCGATGACATGGA
>NZ_JAYFEQ010000159.1:0-295 GCF_055795085.1 Phormidium sp. CCY1219
GGGGTCTACCACTCTCCAAATAAACGCTTCAGCAATATCATAATAATTCCCATTCTCATCGGGTCTGGGAATTCGAGCGGACGCTAGTGCGACGGTAGGCACTGCAGCGATTAAAGACACTAAACCGAGGGTGAAAAGTTTTTGAAACATGGTATTGTGTTAGGTAGAGAAAATTATGGTAGGATTGGGGAGCGATCGCACCTCTGGAGTTTGCAAGCGCGATCGCGCTGTGGGTGATTTGGGAGGGCGATCGCTTTCATGCAAGAAGCTTTACGACCTTGAGAACCCAATTTTT
>NZ_JAYFEQ010000160.1:0-2491 GCF_055795085.1 Phormidium sp. CCY1219
CCTACGATTAGTCCCACATTAGCGGGAATATTGGATCGGGCGATTAAGTCTCATCCGCGCGATCGCTTCTCTAGTGCCAGGGAAATGTTGGATGCGATCGCCGCCCCCGCTTATACCGCCGCCGCGCCCCCCACTTTCGCCTCCCCACCACCTACAAGGGCACATCAACCACCTACAGCAGTATCTCTACCGACTACCAGTTTGTCTTCCCCCAGCGCTCCACCCTCTAAGGAACCCCAAGGAATGGGGAATTGGCAAAAAGCTGCGATTATGGGTGGTGTAGTCGGTGCTATTCTGATTGCTGCATCTGGAATCGGTTCGTTCTTTTTTAGCGATCGCTACCAAACCATGATATTGAATCCACCCAACAACCAGCAACAGCAAAGACGCAATATCTCTAATCAAGCTTTAGGATGGATGCGAATTGGTTCCGTTGACAATACCAACGATACTGCCTCAGTTGGTGAACCATTAATTCCCACCAACCAACCCGTCATCATTTCCCCTCCGGTTGTTCCGGCTATTGGAGACAAAGTAATTGTTTCAAATGGGGTTAATTTGAGACAAAATCATCCCCAGCCTCCTTACTACGAGCTAGAAGAGAAAATCAGTGTCTTGATGCCGGGACAAGAAGTCGTGATTTTGAAAGTAGCGACCTTTGTCGATCCTTATTCTCCGTCTCCAGAAACGAAAGTATGGGCAGAAGTCGGTTTACCTTAACTAAGTTCAGAGCGTCGGTGTAGTTTTAGAAAAAGTAGACAATACACTGGGTTTATGACTTTTTGGCTAAATCCTTAAATTTTTGTGCCAATAAACCCGGTTTATAACTTCTACTGAAATAACTCTATACAGCCCTGAATATTTTGAGCGTCGAAACTTAGTTTCTCCTATGCAAAAAGGGTATAAAGATTAAACAAATTATGTCATATTTCCTAAATTCCCGCTACTGAAAATTCATAGTGCATCGGGTCTTTTCTGCTTTTCCAATGCCCTCCCCATGAAAATCCCTGCTTTTTAAAAGCATTAGTTATCGCTTCTGGCTGTTGTTCCACAGAACCCATTGGATATTGCTTTGCATTGATATCGATCGCCAATCCCCAACTGTGGACTGATGGCTCATTTTTGCCTCGTTTCATGCGAATATTTAGACAGCCATTGTAGGTTTGAATTAAGTGCAATTTGTCCCTACTTATTAAATCTTCCCAGACTTGCCGCAGACGTTGGACAATCGCCTTATGGCATTCTACTTCCCATTCCCCACCATTAGGATTCTTTAGTCCTACGATCGTAATGTAATTGGTGACAAAATCTGGATCTAGAGGATTCCCATAATATTGGTACAACTGTTCGTAGCTGTCAGGAATTGGAGGATTTTCCAAGTCTATATCAATTATAGGTAACGAGTCATTTTTATTGTTGAAGTAATAAACATTGATGTCATAAACACCAGAATCTTGCACCTCAAAGAAGACTTTTTTTTCTGGGGTAATAAAGCGATCGCGCTTTTTACCTCCATCCCAAATTAAATAAGGATTAGATTCCGCCGTTTCAGTATTTATTATTTCAATTTCCACCCAACCAGTCGAATGGTTTTCCCAGATGTAAATTTCGTCTGCTTTTAGCCTGATTTGAGTAGAAGCCAACATAGCAAAAGAATCTTTATTTACTTCCCTGGGTAAAAAAGTTTTGACTTCTGAATTGGCATAAAACCGAAGTAATGAGCGTTTATCGTTTCGAGGACTGAGGGCAACAATATTGGCAACGGGTTGCCCAAAATAAGAGCTGCTATCTGATTCGATCTCTGTTGTAGCGACATTAATAAACTGAACGTCCCATTTTTGCATAGCACCCTGGGAGCCTGCTATCATGTTGAATAACTGAATTCCACTGAGGAGAATTACTACGGTTAAAATCAAAGAACTCAGAAATGAAAAAACGACTCTTCTCCGAGCAAGCTGGTGTTTGCGCTTACTATTCCTTGATTCAATAAGCCTTAACCTGCCATACTGACTCGGCAATTTGTGGCAGTATTTTGAATGGGTATTGTCAATTTTTTTCATACTAAACAAACGAGGGTGATCTCCAATGCTATATTAGCATAAAATTTATAAGAGTGCATAGATCGGCCTTCAATTATTGCATCTTTTATAGAAACGCTTGAATGTCGATGTATCGTCAAATCATTCAACTCCGACCCTCTCCTACTGAATTCTTTCTCCGCTAGTTGCTTTCCGTCAACATCAGACACAGGATCTATACCAAACAACCAACTATCGATGACCAATGACCAAAGAAAAAGACGTTCCTTAAAGATTGATTAAAAATTTCAGGCCGTGCCGAAGTAGAGTGATACAATCGAAAAAAGTTTTATCGATCCACTGAATCTATAATGAGACCCACATTACTCAACAACAGATATCGCATCCTGCGCGAACTCGGATCCGGCGGGTTCGGCGAAACCTTCCTCGCCGAAGACACCCAAATGCCTTCC
>NZ_JAYFEQ010000161.1:0-2144 GCF_055795085.1 Phormidium sp. CCY1219
TTGGCACGAGAATTACAATGGTGCGCCGTCAGATGGGAGTGCGTGGACAACTGGTGGAAATTCTAATCGCCAGGTGCAGCGCGCTGGGTCTTGGAGCATCAACCCCAGGTACTGCCGTGCCGCGCGGCGCGACGGGGACGGGCCGCAGAACCGCAGGAGGTACTACGGATTTCGCTTGTGCTGTGCTTCCCCCAGGACTGTTTAGCCCTTTTCTCTTTTCCCCTTTTCCTCTTTTCCCTCTTTTCTTTACCCTGCGAGCGAAGCGAGCTTTAAAAATTTTTTTTTCAAAAATGGGTTTTTTGGCGGTTTTAGGGGGCAAAAAAGGCCATTTCCGGGGCGATTTGTGGTAGGGAGAGGGTAGACGAGGCGCAAATTAAATTTCCGAGGGAGCCAAATGGCAAATTTTGGGGTAAAATGGGCAGCAATCCGACCGATTTTTCCCGATTTTGGATTTTGTAGCAACAACTGTGATTCACAATCGTTGCCACAAATTATCGCCCTCTATTTTTCCCTGGTAAAATCCGATGAGCGAGTTACCGATTATCCAAAAAACCTATGATTTAATTCGCTGGTATGTCCCCATCCTCAACCGCCTTCCTCGGAATCACAAGTTCACCCTCGGGGATAGAATTACCACCGGACTGTATGATATACTCGAAGGGTTAATCCTGGCTCGTTATGCAACGGAAAAACTCTCCCGGCTAGAGCAATTAAACAGCAAATTGGATATCCTGCGCTATCAAACCCGCTTGTTATTCGATTTTGACCTGATTTCGGCGAATCGCTATGAATATGCGGGGAAGTCTATCAATGATATTGGTGGCGACTTGGGCGGATGGATTAAACAGCAACGCCATAAATCTAAAGCAATTTCTCCCTCTAGCTGATTTTTCCCTCGCCATTACCACTCATCGGTACCCGAAGGGTGAACTGATGAAACAAGGAGGGTCATATGGCGGAAAAATAAACGATTGGGTAGGGCAATTCTGGGTGCCATCACTCACTCCAGATGCGCGCATCTCGCCCAGTTTCCTCAGATTAACATAAACTTGACAACTTGTTGAAATATCCGGGAAAAATTTTCCCCAGAACCAATGAAACGATATGGTAATCTTTTCCCCCAAATTGTGGACTATGCGAATTTAATCAAAGCTGCACGCAACGCCGCCCGGGGTAAGCGCTTTCGCGAAAATGTGTTGCGCTTTAATTACAATTTAGAAGCTGAATTAGAAACTTTGCAACTGGAATTGTATTCAAAAAGTTACTTGCCCGGTCCGTATCAAACGTTTGAGATTCTCGAACCAAAGCGACGCATGATTTCTGCTGCTCCCTATCGCGATCGCGTGGTGCATCATGCCGTATGCAATATTATTGCTCCGATTTTCGAGCGCAGCTTTATTGGGGATTCCTACGCAAATCGCCTCGGATATGGCACGCATCGCGCTTTGCAGCGCTTCACGAAATTTGCTCGATCGAATCCCTATATCCTGCAATGCGATATCCGCAAATATTTTCCCAGTATCGACCATGCTATTTTAAAAGAACAGTTACGCCGCAAGATAAAATGTCGGGATACCCTGTGGTTGCTCGATACAATAATCGATGGGAGTAATGAACAAGAAACGATTATTTTGCATTTTCCTGGGGATGACTTGCTCGCGCCATTGCAACGACGACGCGGGTTGCCGATTGGCAATCTTACCAGTCAATTTTTTGCCAATGTCTATCTCAATGGTTTCGACCATTTTATCAAGGAAGAACTGAAGGTGAAGAAATACCTGCGCTATGTGGATGATTTTGCCTTGTTTTCCCGCGATCGCTCGTTTCTGGCAGATGCTAGAATCGGTTTGGAGTCTTACCTGGCAACCCTGCGGCTGAAGATTCATCCGATTAAAAGCCAGTTGTTTGAAACCCGCAAAGGCGCGAATTTCGTGGGATTTCGGGTTTTACGAAAGAAAAATGAGAGTTTGAAAGCTACGTTTTTTAAAACGTAGATGAAAAACGAACTTCATCCAAATATCAACCGGGTTAGGGTGGCTTGGTAGGGATTCGCCGAACAGCCACCGTAGCCACCGTAGGGTGCGTCACCCCCGCCACCCCATGTGTGGCACAATCCCCCTATCCCATGCGGGGGTGACGCACCA
>NZ_JAYFEQ010000162.1:0-2476 GCF_055795085.1 Phormidium sp. CCY1219
TATATTTTATCCCATCCCCCTGCTTTTGTCAATTTTTTTTTCTTCATTGCGGGCGCGAATCATTGGCGAGTGTGGATCCACTATAACTTTGAGTCCCTGGGTAAGCAAGGGTGCAAACGATCGCGAGTTCAAACCTGCAAGATCTGATTGCTTCAGTGGCGATCGAGATTTTAGAAAAGTGGTATAAAGCAGGAAAAAAGAGAGCAGACATTGCCTGCTCTCCCAAGAACCCCCATTTAACTTGAGAATACAGAAGCGGCGCTTAAATCTTCGCCTCTTCCTTCACCAACTTTTCCCAACCGAGATCCTTGAGTGCGTGATTGCGACGCAGGGGACGAGTCACCAACTCCAGAATGTCGCGGGCATTCGTAAACCCGTGAATCTGTGCGAAAGTAAACTCAACAGACCACTTCGTATTAATTCCGCGTGCTTCCAACGGATTCGCATGAGCCATGCCGGTAATCACCAAATCCGGATTCAACTCATAAATCCGCTGAATCTGATTGTAATTATCAGGTTTCTCGATAATCTTCGGCATTGGAACGCCCATTTCCTGGCAAGTTTGTTCGAGCAGCTTCAACTCTGCCCCTTGATAGCGCTTATCCATATACGGAATGCCAATTTCTGGGCAACTCATCCCGCAACGAATCAAAAACCGGGCCAAAGAAATTTCCAGTAAATTGTCTCCCATGAAGAACACCGACTTGCCGCGAATCAGGTCAACGTAGTCAGACAAATTCTCCCAAATTTGCGCTTCGCGGTCTGCTAAACCCTGCGGTTCGATACCGAAAACCGAGCAAATTTTCTCGATCCAAGCTCGGGTACCATCCGGACCGATGGGGAATGGAGCGCCAATTAACTTGCACTTGCGACGACGCATAAAACCTGTTGCCGTGCGGCTGAGAAACGGATTAACTCCCACAGCGTAATACCCTTCCTCAATCACAGGCAGTTCCGTATAACGCTTAGAAGGCAACCACCCGGATACCTTTATCCCTTGTTTCTTCAGTTCCAAAGTAAGCTGCGTAACCACCGGATCGGGAAGGGAACCAAACAGCACTAAGGGGGGATGGTCTGCATATTCCGTTTCTTCGGCGATGACTTCTTCTTTTTTCTTTCCGAAGCTCAGGAGTTTTTGAATCCCATTGCGCTCTTGTTTGTCCTCTTCTTTTTCCACGCCTCGCGGGCAACGCTGAACCATCGCCGCGAGTACGGTATCTTCCCCTTGGGTAAAGGCATAATCGAGACCGTTGGCCCGCGCCACCACGATTGGAATGCCGATTTCGGATTCGAGGTTCGGAGCTAAACCTTCTAAATCCATTTTGATGATTTCCGTGGTGCAGGTGCCGATAAAAACGATGACACTGGGATTGCGATCGCGCTTGATCTGCAAGCAAAGCCGCTTCAACTCTTCATAATCATTGAGCTTCGCAGAAATATCCCCTTCTTCTAACTCCGCCATCGCATAACGCGGTTCTGCGAAAATCATCACCCCCATAGCATTTTGCAGGAAATAACCGCAAGTTTTCGTGCCAATTACCAAAAAGAAACTATCTTCAATCTTCTGGTAAAGCCACGCCACGCAGCTAATCGGGCAAAATGTATGATAGTTTCCAGTTTCGCACTCGAAGGTGAGGGCATCAGTTTGAGCGACACTCATGGAATCATTCTCCTGAAGGTTAAAGTTGGCTGGTGACGTACTCCCGACACCGAAGCAAGCATACGGTGCGGGGTTCTCTTGACCTGCTGCATCATCGATGAAGACCTCTAACAACCGCAGAGCAGGATTTGAGCGTTTTATAGTGACCACCACGCCCAGGGGCCACTTTCAATTGTTGTTCTCCGCAAGGGAGGCTTGCATGGCTAAATCTTGGGTGCTGAAAAATTCCTTACAAACCTTTCAGTAAATCGGACATATCTGAATCATCATCAGAGTCCATATCGTCATCTAGCGCATCGAGATCCACTGTGTCCAATTCCTCTTCTGAGTCCTCGGATTCCCCAAGCCCTTCGAGATCGAGTTCGCCGAGGTCTTCTTCAGCATCAGATTCCCCAAATCCTTCGAGATCGAGATCGGCGAGGTCTTCATCAGAATCCGATTCCCCAAGCCCTTCGAGATCCATATCCCCGAGTTCATCAGAATCCGATTCCCCAAGCCCTTCGAGATCCATATCCCCGAGTTCATCCTCAGATTCCTCAAACGGATTTTTCATCAGGGCTTCACTTTCCTCGGCGCTTTCCGTACCTAACCCCTCTAAATCCATATCCCCGAGGTCTTCTTCGGTTTCAGATTCACCAAGGTCGCCTAAATCCATATCCCCGAGGTCTTCTTCAGTTTCAGATTCACCAAGGTCGCCTAAGTCCATATCCCCGAGGTCTTCTTCGGTTTCAGATTCACCAAGGTCGCCTAAGTCCATATCCCCGAGGTCTTCGGCAGATTCGGTTTCAGATTCCTCAAGGTCGCCTAACTCCATAT
>NZ_JAYFEQ010000163.1:0-4787 GCF_055795085.1 Phormidium sp. CCY1219
GATGAGATTTCTGCCAAGCTGACGCGGTTGGCACCGGATTTCGAGAGTTGGGGGAGTTTGACCGAGTTTGCGATCGCGCCGGAAGAGTTAATCGCGTCCCTGAAACAGACCAGCGATCGCCTTTTTGCTAAATTGTTAGAGAACGGCGAAGGTCGATTTCTCGATCGGAGTGCGTTTAATCTACAAAGCGAATCCTCCCTTCGCAGGGAACTCGAAACCGCACGGCAACAGCTACAAGATCGAGGGGTGACATTAGAACCCTCACTTGCCGCCAGTGTCGAATTTCTCATCGGTCGTCTGGGCGAGCAGTCCCAGGAACAGGCACGGCACCATTACGAACGCAGTTTAGCCCTGTTTCCCCCGGACGAGTGCTTAGAGCGACGTAGCTGCGTGCTGTATTATTTGGGAGTCTGGTGGAATATCTATGCCGTGCAGCATTGCGTTGACTTTCACTCCTGCTGCGAGCGCGCCCAAAATTACTTTCAAGACTGCATTGAAACCTTCGATCGCGCTAAGCGTCCCGATTTGCTCCCCAACTTTATCAATGCTTGGGGAGAGGTCTTGCAGCGACTGGCAGACTGGGATAAATTAGAAGCAATTGCCACCAGAGCGTTGGCACTTCATCAAACCCACCCGAGTTCGTTCCGACTGGCCCGGTGCTATGGATTTCTAGCCGAAGTGGCCTTGGGAAAAAATGAAAGCGATCGGGCCAAAAAAATGGCCGAAAAAGCCCTGTCTATCGTCGCCGATGCCTTGGAAAACTCATCCACTGCTGCATCGGAAAATTCCTTCTATTTAGATTGGGTGCGATCGTACCATCAAAGTTGGTATTGGTTCGCCTTAGGAAGAGCGCAAGCCAAATTAGGTTTCCCCCGCGAAGCATTGGATGCCTTGGAAACCGCCAAAGCCCAAGCCAATCCTCAGTACGACCTACCGCTTTACATTTCCATTCTTCAAGACTTAAGAAGCGGTTACTTTCACGAAGGGGAATATTTCCAAGCCTTCGCTCTCAAGCAAGAGCGAGAATCAATCGAACAACAATATGGCTTGCGGGCGTTTGTCGGGGCGGGACGGTTGCAACCGAAACAACATCTGAAAAAAATCCGATTCTTCAAAGGAAAAATATCCGGAGAAATCGCTCCAGAAATCGCCGATTCTGGCCGAAAAAAAGATGTTATTAACCTGGTGAATCGCATCAGCACCGACTGCAACCGCCTCACGGTGATTCACGGACAATCCGGTGTGGGAAAAAGTTCGATCGTGCAAGCGGGTTTAATCCCGGCTTTAAGCCAGATTAATCTTGGCAGTTGCGATATTTTACCGGTGTTGCAGCAAGTTTATAAAAATTGGATCGCAGAACTCGGTAACTGTTTGTCTCAGGCCCTCAAACAGGCTTCAGAATCTCCCAATCGCCCTGCAACCGAGGCGATGTCTCTCTCCCACCGCCCCTTGGATTCCCTGCCCCACATTCTGGAGCAATTGAGAATCAATTCAGAAAATCATTGGATTACGGTTCTGATATTTGACCAGTTTGAAGAATTCTTCTTTGCCTGCAAAGACCCCGAAAATCGTCGGGAATTTTATCAATTTTTGAAAGACTGCCTGAACCTGAATGGCGTCAAGGTTGTTTTGTCCCTGCGAGAAGATTATTTGCATTATCTGCTGGAGTGCAACAACCGCTTAATTAGCCTTGATGTGGTAAACGACAATATTTTAGACAAAAATATTATCTATTACTTGGGCAATTTTTCTCCCAAAGACGCCCGGGAAATTATTCACAGCTTAACCCAAACCCATCAGTGTTACTTAGAACCGGATTTAATTGATGAATTGGTTCAAGACTTAGCCCGAGACGCTGGGGAAGTGCGCCCGATTGAGTTGCAAATCGTGGGAGCGCAATTGCAAACCGAAAACATCACCAGCTTGCCACAGTATAAAGAACGCGGGCCGAAAGAAAAATTAGTCGAGCGTTATTTAGCAGAAGTGGTACAAGACTGTGGCCCAGAGAACCGAAAAACTGCCGAACTCGTCTTGTATTTACTAACCGACGAACACAATACTCGTCCGCTGAAAACACAGGCAGAACTAACCGCCCAATTGGCAGACAAAGCGGATGGCTTAGAGGTGGTTTTAGAGATTTTTGTGAAATCGGGATTAGTGTTTCTGTTGCCCGACAAGCCCACAGACCGCTATCAACTGGTGCATGATTATCTCGTCTCTTTTATCCGCCAGCAAAAAAACGCTGAATTAATGGCACAACTCCAGTGGGAGCGAGAGCAAAGACAATGTAGCGAAGCGAAGATAAACCAGGTGTTTAAATGGGCGTTGTTTGGCACCACAACCGCCGTGTTGGTTCTGGGAATATTAACCACCTCAACCGCACTTTTATGGCGACAGGCAGAAGGGCAAAAATATAAAGCCCAAAGCGCTACCATTCAAGCGCTCAATTCCGAATCGGAAGCTCGCCTACTTTCGAGCGATCGCCTCGGCGCATTACTGGCGAGTGTCAGCGCCAGCAAACAAGTGCAAAACCCGCAAGTCCCGGCAGAACTTCAACAGGAAACCGCACAGCGCCTACAAAATGTAATTCTCACTCCCGTTCGAGAGCGAAACCGTCTCCCACATGGCGATCGGGTGACGCGGGTTCGGTTCAGTCCTGACGGGGACACACTTGCCTCTGCTAGTGAGGATAAAAAGATTCGGATTTGGGGGCGCGATGGCACCTTACTTCGCACCCTCGAAGGACACGAGGAGCGGGTCACCAGCGTCAGTTTCAGTCCCGACGGCGAGACCCTCGCTTCTGCCAGTCACGACGGCACCATTAAACTCTGGCGCAGGGACGGCACTTTGCTCCAGACGATCCGGGGTGAAGAAAAAGTCTTCAACGACCTCCGTTTCAGTCCCGACGGCGAGATAATTGCGGCAGCGACTACATATACTAATCGCATCACCCTCTGGCGACGCGACGGTACGTTCCTTCGCCCCCTCGAAGGACACAATAAGCCTGTTTCCTCGGTCAGCTTTAGCCCCGACAGCCAAACCCTCGTCTCTGCTAGTCTGGACGGCATCATCAAGATTTGGCAACGTGATGGTACTTTGCTGAAGACCTTCAAAGGGCATGACGATGCAATTTATCAAGTGGTGTTTGACCCCGAGGGCGAAATCATTGCCTCTGCCAGTAGGGATCGAACGATTAAGCTCTGGCGGCGCGATGGCACTTGGCTCAAAACACTCACCGGACATCAGGATGCCGTGAATAGCGTCAGTTTCAGCCCCGACGGACAACAACTCGCCTCTGCCAGTAATGACCAAACGATTAAGCTCTGGCGAACCAGCGACGGCACTTTGCTCGAAACCCTGGATGGGCACCACTCTTTTGTTTGGGATGTCAATTTCAGCCCGGACGGAAAAACACTCGCCTCTGCCAGTGCGGACACCACTGTCAAACTCTGGCACATAGACGAGCGCTTTCTTCAAATCCTCCGAGGACATATCTCGGGAGTGACTGACATCAGTTTTAGCCCGGACAATCGCACAATTGCTTCTGCCAGTTACGATAAAACCATCAGGATTTGGAGGGACGATGGCAGTGTGAGGGAAATCCCCAACGCCCATAGCAAAGAACTCTCCAGCATCAGTTTTAGCCCTGATGGTGCGATAATTGCTTCTGCCAGCTATGACAATAGGGTAAAACTGTGGCGGCCTGATGGCACCCCGATTCAAACCCTGGAGGATTCTCCATCCCCGGTGAAAAGCGTGAGGTTTAGCCCGGACGCCCAGATCATCGCAGCCGCCAGTAATGACGGAACCGTAAAACTGTGGCAGCGTGACGGCAGTTTAATCGTGCAGTTAAGGGGGTTGGACGAACGAGTCCAGACTGTCAGCTTTAGCCCTGATGGGCAGCTCATCGCCGCTGCTGCCGATCGCGCGATCGCCCTCTGGCAACCCGATGGCAAGTTACTCACCCACTTTGTAGGGCACCAAGAGCAGATCCAAAGCGCCAGCTTTAGTCCCGACGGTCAAATCCTGGTTACGGCCAGTACAGATCGCACGATTAAACTCTGGCAGCGCGATGGCACTTTGCTTCAAACCCTCCGGGGTCATGGTGCGAAAGTCCATGCGGCAATTTTCAGCCCCGACGCTCAGACCCTGATCTCCGCCAGTGGCGACGGTACCATCGCACTCTGGCGGCGAGACCCCGAAACAGAAAAGTTTGAAACTCGCCCCTACAAAACCCTGGAGGGACATCGTGAAAGTGTCTATAGCCTCCGTTTTAGTCCGGACGGTCTCACCCTGGCCTCCGCTAGTAACGACAAAACGGTGATTCTCTGGACGTGGGAAAAGGTCGCGTCTTTGAATTTAGAGACTCTGCTGAATTACGGTTGCAATGAGCTGCAAGACTATCTCCAGAATAATCCCTCTGCTAAAGAATACCGTTCTTTGTGCCATGAAACAGAAGACCCCTGAAGTGACCAATTTGTCATTCATAAATTCATTATCTGGTAAGTAGGTTTCAATTCAAAACAGGAGTAAAAAAATGACTGAATCATTATCTAAGAATCAACCGAGCAACTGCACCGAATATCTGTTAAAAGCGCAAATCATTGCTTGGTTAAAAGAATCTTTAGCCAGCGAATCCATAAATGAAGAAGTAAAACAGAGAATTATTGTAAAATTCTGCGTCCAAATAGAAGGGGGAAATCAATCCATTGAAAATCTGGAAGAAGTAGAAGAGAAATTAGAGCCTGGATTGCCCCGTGGAATGGTGGGAACGACTGGCGATCCAC
>NZ_JAYFEQ010000164.1:0-2295 GCF_055795085.1 Phormidium sp. CCY1219
AGGGGGGACGCTTGGGGGGATTCTTCTGAGGCTAAATCAAATCCCCCCAAACCCCCCTTTGAAAGGGGGGCTTAAGAATCTGGTTTCATCGTAGAACTTTATTAAAATGGTTTAATCCATGAGTGGCATTGTCAGTCTTGTCAAAGAAGATCGCAGTCCATGCGATCGCCCGCTTTTAAATCAAATGACCGAATTTCTGGGATTTCGCGGCCCCGACGCCCAACAGGTGTGGTGTCAGGGTTCTGTGGGACTCGGACATACTCTGTTGCGAACTACCGCACAAAGCGATCGCCAACCCTTGAGTGTACCCGAAGGGGACTCCCAGTGGATTGTTGCCGACGCCCGCATCGACGATCGCGCCAACTTGCGGCAAAAATTATGCGATCGAGGTTGCCCAGTTGCCGAGAACATCTCCGACGCCCAACTGATTTTACACGCTTATCGAGTCTGGGATACCGCTTGCGTCGAGCATCTCATGGGAGATTTTGTCTTTATTATTTGGGACGATACCAAGCAACGGCTATTTTGCGCCCGAGACCACTTTGGCATCGTGCCTTTTTACTATGCCCGAATTGACAAAACTCTGATTTGCAGCAATACCCTCAACTGCATTCGTCTGCATCCAGGGGTTACGGCGAAATTAAACCAACGGGCGATCGGAGATTTCTTGCTATTTAACATGAATATGGCATGGGATACCACCAGTTTTGCCGATATTCGTCGCTTGCCTCCCGCCCATACATTAACCTGGACGCGGGGAAAACTAGAAATTCAACCCTATTGGCAATTACCCCGCTGTTTGCCGTTAATTCGCTATCGGCGACAAGAAGAATATGTGGAACATTTTGCCGAACTATTTCAGCAGGCAGTGGCAGACCGCTTGAGGTCGGCGACCGTTACCACTCATATTAGTGGCGGCATGGATTCGACCAGTGTCGCTGCCACCGCCTATCAAGTGTTAGAAGAAAAGGGGAAACCGTTTGAGTTTCACTCTTTTACAATGAGCGATCGCTCGATGATGCCGGAAGAAGACACCTATGCAGCGATGGTCGCCAAACATATCGGCATTCCCATTCACGTTCTCGACGGTTCCGGTTACATTTCCGCCATCCCGCCAAAATACCCAGAAACTCCCATTCCCGAACCGGCTGCTGGCATTCCCGCCCGCAATTCCCAACTCGAACTCGCCAAAAATTGTGCCGCCAAAGCACCCGTCGTCCTCACTGGATTTGGGGGCGATCCGGGATTGCGATTTGGGGAATTCTTCTGGTTAGAATGGTTCAAACATGGCTTATTTGCCCAATGGGTTGCCGTACAATTCCACGCCATATCCTTATATCGACATCCGTTATTTTATTGGCGGCGCGGCTTGGGATATTGGCGCAAAATTAGCCGTGCAAAACAGTCCTTTCCCACTTGGGTAGAACCGAGTTTTTCGCGACGGCTAGACTTATCGGCGCGACAGCGAGAAATCGGCGATGACTCTGTAGACAAAATCTCTCGGTACGGCATGGCTCACTCGCCGTTTTGGTCGAATTTATTTGAAACTTTAGAGCCAAGTTACACCGGCGTAGCAATTAAACACTATCATCCATTTTTCGACTTGCGCTTAGTCAATTATCTGATTGCGATTCCCCCAGTACCTTGGTTGGTGAATAAAAATATCTTGCGTGAAGCGATGCAAGAAAAGTTGCCCCAACAGATTCTTCAGCGACCGAAAAAAGTGTTTCACTTTCAAGATACTTATTCCCCTATGATGCGGAATATGGTGGATGTCTGGATTGGGGATTTGTTGCAAAATACCCCAGGGTTGTCGGACTATGTAAATTGCGATCGCTTATTGGCCTTGTTGACATCTCCGTCACCAATTTCTCCGCCTGATATTATTGCCTTGGAACGGACTTTGCTCTTCGCTTATTGGCTGCGAAGCTTAGAGTAGTTATATCCCCCCAAACCCCCCTTTGGAAGGGGGGCTTCGGATCATCCCCCCAAACCCCCCTTTGAAAGGGGGGCTTAAATATATTTCATAATAGCGAGGGCTATTCGTAGGGACACGGCACTGCCGTGCCCTAATTTTTGACGGCGGGATAATCCGGTTCCCCCCTTTCAAAGGGGGGCTAGGGGGGATAAACCGGGGCTAGGGGGGATAATCCAATTCCCCCCTTTCAAACCGGGGCTAGGGGGGATAAACCGGGGCTAGGGGGGATAATCCGGTTCCCCCCTTTCAAACCGGGGCTAGAGGGGATATCCGGTTCCCCCCTTTCAAAGGGGGGCTAGGGGGGATAAACCGGGGCT
>NZ_JAYFEQ010000165.1:0-5283 GCF_055795085.1 Phormidium sp. CCY1219
TCTTGAGCTATGAGACGGGGGATAAATACCCCGGCGGATCTTGAGCTATGAGACGGGGGATAAATACCCCGGCGGATTTTGAGCTATGAGACGGGGGATTTATACCCCGGCGGGTGTGACTTGAGCTGTTAACCGATGATTGATACCCCCGGCGGCTGCAACTGCCCCCATTTTGTGATAGAGTCGGATAATGGACACCCATTCCCCCAAACCCACTATGTCGAATCGTCCCGAACTGTTTATCGAGAAAATCATGCCCGTCAATCTGCTCAATCAGCAGGTGTATTACGAACATGGGGGCAATCCGTTTAAAGGATTGCATCGCTGGTATTCTCGCAAACCGCTATCCTTTTCTCGCGCTTCCGTGTTGGCGTCTTTATTACCCGCAGATGTTTCCGGGGAAGAGTTTGAATATTTGTTGGGATTGCAACCGGGAAAAGAAATCAAACTCTATAAAATGCCGCCGTCTTCGGTACGGATTAAAAAGGTTCACGACTATTGCGAAAAAGTCTGGGGAACACGCACCCCAACGGTATTAGATGCCTTTGCAGGGGGTGGGAGTATCCCGTTTGAAGCGGCGCGGTATGGGTTGAATGTGTTGGCTTCTGACCTCAATCCGGTGGCGGTGGTGACGATGAAGGCGGCGATGGAATATCCCCTCAAGTTTGGCCCCGATTTGCAGCAGGATATTGATAAGTGGGTGCAGTGGGTTGGGGATGAAGCGGAAAAACGCTTAGCAGAATTTTTCCCGTCTCAGGAAGGGGAAACGGTACAAAACTATCTTTGGGCGCATACGGTGGTTTGTCCGAGTTGTGAGTCGGTTGTGCCTTTGAGTCCGAATTGGTGGTTAAGTAAAACGAGTAACTATGCAGGAAAAGGGAAAGCAAGGAAAGTTACAAGTGATTGGTATGCGGTAAAACCGATTCCGAATCCTGATGAAAAGCGGGTTGATTTTGAGTTGATTAAGGGGAGGAAGGGAAAGGGAACAACGATTAAAACAGAGGATGGAGATTACGACCCAAAGGATTACGACACAATTAGCCGAGGGGTGGGGAAATGCCCAAATTGCAATAGTGTGATTGAAGATGATGCTATTAAGGCTCAAGCCCAAAAGGAAGGTTTAGGTCATCAACTTTATGCTGTGGCTTATAAAAAGGGTGAAGGAAGTTTAGAGTTTAGAACTTCAAATCAACTTGATTTAGATGGCGTTGATAAAACTAATGATTGTCTGAAATCTAAATCTTTAAATGTTTATTGGATTCAATCAATTCCTGATGAAGATAGGTTTGACGGATATGCAGATAGATGTTTGGCGTATGGTTTGATAAAAAACTCAGATTATTTTAACCCTCGTCAGCTTCTAACACTTGTAACGTATGTAGAGATAATCAACGAGGCAAAGTCAAAATTACAGGCTGAATATGAACCCAATAAAGCAGAGGCAATTAGCACTTATTTGGCTTTAGTATTAGATAGATGTGTTGATGAAAACTGTAGATTAGGTCGATGGAATTCTCCAAGGGCTGGCTCAGAAGGAGCTTCTTCTCAACACGCATTGAACTTAATGTGGAATTATCCCGAAAGAAACGGTAGCAGAGAATTATGGAAATGGTGTTCTAATGTCTTTGCATCAGATTATTCTAAACTTTGCGCCTTATTCGGCACAAAGCCCCACTCAACTGGCTTACCGGGAATCGAAGAATACAACCCAAAATCTATCCAAATCGATGCCGCATCTGCCGATAGCCTATTCCACATTCCCGATAATTCTGTCGATGCTATTGTCACCGATCCACCTTATTATGCCACGATCCAATATGCGGAACTGTCCGACTTCTTTTATTGTTTGACTCCTGATTCTACTATTATTAGTCAACGCGGTTATATTCCTATCTCTGACATTGCAACAACAGATCGCGTTTTGAGTCTTGACGGTAACTGGACTGAAGTTCAAAAGGTAGGCAATCGCAATTATAATGGTGACATCATTGAAATTCGAGTTGCATATAATAACCAAAAACTCATCATTACACCCGGTCATAAAGTTTGGACTTTACCAAAAGAAAATGCAGGAGAACTAACAGGCTCATGGATTGATTCAAATGAATTAAAAAAGGGAGATTATATCTATATGCCTACCTATTCTCCCATAGAGAAAAATTTTAAACAAGCTATACACCTAAGCGATTTCTTAGATTATCCTCATGACGAATCTTGGCTTTATTATGGTAATAAATCTGCTGATATTTTAGAAATCAGACAAGCACTTCAAAAGTTAGGAAAAGAATATTTGACCCTCAAGGAAATTGCTCAAAAATTAGGAGTTTCCTATACTCGAGTTGTTCGGATTAACAATGAAAAAGGCGCACAAAAATTTTGCATTCCTAATCAGATAGAAGTAGATTATGATTTAATGAAAGTAATCGGCTATTTTTTAGCAGAAGGAAGTCTCCTTAATCGTCAAGGAAAGAGAGATGAAGGACGTATAACATTTGTTTTCAACCAATCAGAACAACAATATGTTGACGAAATCATAAAAATCTTCAAAGAAAAATTTATTTGTCAAGGGCATTTACAGCATAGAGTGAAAGAAAAAGCAATTGTTTTGAATTTTTATTGCAAGCCCATAGCAGAATTTTTTGAAAAACTATGTGGAAAGAATTCGCACTCAAAAAAAGTTCCTAACTGGTTATTAGATGCTCCAGAATTCCTGTTGAAAGGTTTGATTGTTGGATATTGGAATGGTGATGGCTCAACAGGAGACAATTTTTTTCAACTTACAACAATATCATCAACTTTAGCTTGTCAAATTAAAATTATTCTTCAACGTTTAGGAATTGTTGCACATCAATATTTTGACGATCGCTATCGAACTTGTGAATTTCATGAAAGACAGGTCAAAAGCCAACCCAGATTCTTGATAAAAGTCTGGGGCAAATATAGAGAAAAACTCGCGCAAATTTTAGAATGTTCGACTCCAACAGTGAAACAAGGGAACTATCTAAATATTTGGACAGATCGAGGGCAATGGATTCCTATTCGCGAAATCCAACGAAAATCTTATAACGGCAAGGTTTATAACCTAACTACAGTGTCGCACAACTATGTAACTGCACAAGGTTGCGTTCATAACTGTTGGCAAAAACGCACACTAGGCGACATATTCCCCGAACTATTCCTAACCGAACTTACCGACAAAGATAGAGAAGCCGTCGCCAACCCCTCCCGCTTCCGCAATATGGGCGCATCCCCCGACGAACTCGCCGCCCAAGATTACGAGGCGAAAATGGCACTGGCATTCACCGAATATTACCGCGTCCTCCGCGACGATGGCGTAATGACAGTGCAATTTAACCATAAAGAATCCGGGGCGTGGGACGTTCTCACAAAATCCTTGATCGATAGCGGATTCGAGATTACCGCATCCTGGGCGGTGAGTACGGAAAACCCGCAAAACCTGCACCAAGCGCAGAAAAACTCTGTTTCCAGTACGGTATTGCTGGTGTGTCGCAAACGAGACCCCAACGCCGCACAAGCGTGGTGGGACGATTTGCGCCCCGATGTCGCCAATTTAGTGGAACAACGCGCCCCGGAATTTGAAGCCAACGATATCAAAGGCATCGACCTCTATTTAAGCGCATTTGGCCCCGCCCTCAACGTTTTCAGCCGTTCCTATCCCATCCTCGACAGCAGCGGTGAGGAAGTGCGTCCCGAAGTTGCCTTCGCCGAAGCCAGAAAAGCGATCGCAAATTACCGTTTTCGCAAGCTAGTCCAAACCGATACCGCCGGATTTGACCCCCTCACCCAGTGGTATCTCCTGGCTTGGGATGCATTTAGTGCCCGCGAATTCCCCTTCGATGAAGCGAGACAATTAGCATTAGCGATCGGCGGTTTCAACGTCACCGATTTAACCAAAACTTACAAATTGTTAAATTCCGCCAGTGGCACTTGCAAACTCCTCACCCCACAACAACGCCTGAAAAAACGCGGCTTTTCCACCAACCCGCAAGAGTTTTCCAGCCGCTATTTAGTAGATGGACTTCACGCGGTTATCGCCCTGTATCAAGAGGAGGAAAACATCCAAAAAGTGCGGCAGTTTATGAAAACAACCGGACTCACCAGTAACGATACCTTCATGCGGGCGATCGAGGTAGCGTTAAAAGTGATTCCCCGTCTGGGGGATGAGAAAAAACGGATGGTGGAAGAGAAAGCGCTGTTAAATTTGTGGTTATCGATGGATGAGATTAAAGCCAAGGTTGTTTACGAACAATTGGAGATGAAAGATGAAGGGGGACAGTTGACGTTGGATTTGGGGTAAGGATTAGAACAAATGTAGGGGTTTGGTTTCCAAACCCTCTTAGCTATTATGCCAGAAATTTACGTTATCGGCGGGTGCAATGGATCGGGAAAAACGACAACAGCAATGCAGTTGTTGCCGAACTTTTTAAATGTAGTGGAATATGTGAACGCCGATGAAATTGCAGCGGGACTCTCTCCATTTAATCCGGAATCCGTTGCCATTCAAGCGGGACGATTGATGCTGGAACGGTTAGCACTTTTATCAAATGCCGGGGCTGATTTTGCGTTTGAAACTACCCTCGCTTCTCGCAATTATCTCCGGTTTTTACGAAACTGCAAAAGCCAACGTTATACGATTAATTTAATTTATTTTTGGCTATCTACTCCAGAACTAGCGATCGCACGGGTAAGGCGCAGAGTAGAGGCGGGAGGATATAACATCCCGGAACCCGTCATCCCCGTCGCCATGAGAGGGGAAGAAATAATTTTGTAAATTTGTATTTACCGTTAAGCGACACTTGTATCGTTTACGATAATTCCGATGTGATTTCTCAAGTGGTGGCTACCTATCATAAGAGTGAAACGGCTAAGCCTATGGTTTATGAACCTAAAATTTGGAATCAACTTACTGGAGGTATTGATGAAATCTGAGGATTTAGCCCTGTCTCCGTTGCATCAAAAAATCGATGCTGGAATTAAAAAAGCTGTCGCCGATGCTATCGAAAAACATCGTAAACTCGGTCAATCAATTAGCATTTGCAAAGACGGTAAAGTCGTTACCATTCCTGCGGATGAAATCAAAAATCTCGATAAGCCCTCACCTTGATATCTTGCACCATTCTCAGTAAGCCTTTGTCACCCGAGGATCCGGCGGGGGTTTAAACCCCCGCCTCATAGCTAAAGCCGGTTAGAAACCGGCTGAAAACGTTACCATAGAAGCATTTCAGATCCGGCGGGGGTTTAAACCCCCGCCTCATAGCTAAA
>NZ_JAYFEQ010000166.1:0-7261 GCF_055795085.1 Phormidium sp. CCY1219
TATCGATAATTCCGACAATTCTGGCAATATCGATAATTCCGACAATTCTGGGGATATCGATAATTCCGACAATTCTGACAATATCGATAATTCGGACAATTCTGGCAATATCGATAATTCCGATCGCCCGGAATTAATCTCTGCACCTCCGATCGCGCCATACAGTCCCTCTAATGCTTTTAATCCCGGGAACGATAACAATGCACAAAATCCGCAAACAATAAATTCGGTTTGCCTGCCGCCGATGCCAGCACCACCTCTGGTTTATTTTAACAATGCCAGCAATTTTCCCACCAATTCTGCCGATGATTTCATCTTGGGGAGAAATGACAATGATGCGATCGCCGGATTGGATGGACATGATACATTGCAGGGAATGGGCGGTGACGATATCATTACCGGGGGCAACGGTAGCGAAACCGAAGAGAATCCCTTCAGCGATCGCGATGCAATTTATGGCAACTGGGGGCGGGATTTCCTCCAGGGAAATCAAGGTGAGGATATTATCTTTGCCGGTCAAGATGACGATATCGCCTATGGGGGAAAAGACAATGACGAAATCTGGGGAGATTTGGGCAACGATATCTTAATGGGAGATTTGGGCAGCGATCGCCTGTATGGCGGAACCCAAAATCCTGCCATTCCCGATACGGAAGGGCGCGATATGCTTTATGGTGGAACTGGAGATGATTTCCTGAATGGCAACCAGGGGAACGACTCTCTGGCGGGCGGTTCGGGTAAGGATACCCTCCACGGGGGCAAAGATGACGATCGCCTTTATGGCGACGCCGGCGAAGATATACTGTTTGGCGATCGCGGTAACGATAGTCTCTGTGGTGGCGCGGGAGATGATACGATGTGGGGCGGAATGGGCGGCGATCGCTTTGCTATCGGAACCACTCTGGGCCGCGATCTCATTCTCGACTTTGAACCCGGTATCGATGCGATCGCCCTGACAGGTGGTTTAACCTTTGCCGATCTCACCCTTTCGGCGGGCAACAACGCCACCTTGATTCGTTTCGATACCCAAATTCTCGCCATTCTGGACAATCTGCCACCCACCGCGATCGCCTCCACGGATTTTATTATCGCAAATTGACACAGCAGAAACAGAGAATTGAGCATTTTCGCACCTTTTCTCTGTTTCTGGTTCGAGAGAAATAGACTACAGCGGATCCGCCTTCGGATCCTGGGTCGAGACCCGTTTTGTCAAATTGTCAATCTGTTATTTCAGTAGTAAGTTATAACCCACGCCACTGTTCGGATTGTTGCGTCAGTTGCTAAACTAAGAGAAGAATCTAAAGCGCGATCGCGCTTTGGTTTATTGTCTGTTATCACCTTTAACATTCTTCAACGTTTTTTATGATAAAACACATCAAACGCTTAAATCCGCAGTGGCGAAAATTTTGGCAATTTGTCTGTTTAGCGGGGTTAACCCTCAGCTTGATTGTGGGAATTTCGGCCATTACCCACTACAGTACCCAGCTTAGCACAGAATCGGCGTCAGTGGAACCGATAGCCAGAGAAAATTTGCCCAGTGAATCCACAATTTCTGCCGAGGGTGGGGCAACCAATACGCCAGAGGCGGAGGAATCAGGGGAAAGGGAGACATTTATCGGGTGGGGAAAATCCAATGCCAATTGTGGCAGCGATCGCGGCGGACCGACAGACAATGCGATCGCCGCCGCCTATGGAAACGACGCCTATCCCTGGACGAACAAAATCAAATGGGACTGCGTTTATAATATCAAAGACTTCAGCGCTGCCACAATGGTCGCACAATTCAATGCCGCGCGAGATGCCGCAGCAAAAAGCGGAGGAGTGGTGTATTTTCCAGCAGGAACGTATAACTTTGAGGACAGCATCGAATTAAAAAATGGGGTAGTGATTCGCGGGGAAAACCCGGAAGTTAGGGATGCGAAATCCAGAGAGTATCGTCCGCCGACGCAATTGGTTTTTCCCAAATACGAACCGAAACTATCCGGAGATGGAACGCCGAACGATACTGCATTTAAAACCATTTCTACCCAATCGGTGAATGAGGATAGTAATATTGGGTTAATCAACGTAGATGTTAATCGGGCGGCGATTAATTTTGTGAATAATAAAGACAATGCCACGAATGAGAATATCGTGGTATTTGGAGTTCGCAGCAACAACGTGGCGCGCCCCGATAAAGGGGTACCCGATCGCTCATTTCAAGAAGGGTGGATGCGCTATAGCGATCGCTTTGCCAGCAACATCAAAGTTCACGCCCATGCGAATGTTTTAGTCGCCAATAATCGCGTCAACGATAACATTACCGACAACTACAACCAACCGGGATATAAAGTCAAAACCATCGACGGCGATGCGGTGGTCACTTATGCCGAAGGGAACAAAGTACCCTTTCACTACGGCAATCACTATGGAATCGTGGTGAATCGTTCCAAAGCGGGCGGGTTTAAACCCAACGCCGACCCAGACAGCGAACCGAGGCTGTTTCGCAAGGGAATCGTCATTCGAGACAACTGGGTATATCACACAATGAGAGTGGCAATTATGGGAGCCGGCGACGGTTTGACTATACAAAGTAACCTCGTCAAGGACGAATCCGGGAAACAGTGGTGGACCCATCCCACCGGACTGAAACAGCCGCGCGGGGCCGTGACCCTAGAAAACCGGGCGATCGATTGGTCTGGATGGAACGTTCGCATCGAAGACAACACCTATGAAGTGTATCGGCATCGCGTGATGGATACCGGCTATTTAAGCGTAGATGGCGAAGGAATTTTGATTCAGGAATGTTGCGGCGGTACCAAAATCAATGGGGCGACAATCCGCAACAACCAGGGAAATTCCTACATCGGACTTTACAAAGTTCCTTCGATGAAAAACGTAGAAATTAGCGAAAATCGCTTGGGAAATAGTATCAGCGATACCTCATTAATTTACGTCAATGCCGACACCAACAATCGGAAAAGTTCGATGGAAAATGTGATAATTAAAAACAATACCGTGGAGGGCGCAATTTTCGCGCAAGCCAGCGCCGGGGGAAGCGGAAACGCGATCGAAAACAACCGAGGAAATAATAGCGGATCCATCAAATCTTCTTGTCACGTCAGGGTTAGTGGCAATAGCGGATTTAAGAGCGAACCCTGTTTGGAGTGACAACCCCGACGATTTAGGTCCAGAAATTGGTAAAATAAACCAAACGCTCTAGTAATTCCTAGCAAGGAGGCTTACCGTTTATACTCGTCCTCTCGCTCGTCTGATAGAGCAACTGCAACGCTTGCCTGGAGTTGGGCCAAAAACGGCACAACGACTGGCTTTGCATATTCTAAAACGACCCGATCGCGAGGTAGAGGCACTAGCCAAAGCCTTACTCGAAGCCAAACAACAGGTGGGTTTGTGCAAAGAGTGCTTTCACCTGAGTGCAGACCCCATCTGCGAGATCTGTCGCGCCCCCAACCGCGACAAAGATTTAATCTGCGTGGTTTCCGACTCTCGCGACGTCATTGCTTTGGAAAAAACCCGGGAGTATCGCGGCGTTTATCATGTATTGGGAGGGACGATTTCCCCGATGGATGGCATCGGACCGGAACAACTTTCCATCCAACCCTTGGTGCGGCGCGTCACCCAGCAAAAAACCAAAGAAGTGATTATCGCCATTAGTCCCAGTGTGGAAGGAGAAACCACCACCCTTTACGTGGGACAACTGCTCAAACCCTTTACGCGAGTGACGCGGATCGCGTTTGGTTTACCAATGGGGGGCGATTTAGAATATGCCGATGAAGTCACCTTAGCACGAGCGCTAGAAGGGCGGCGAGAGTTGGAATAGTGCGTGCAGCACTTCAGCAGACCCCCACCATTCCGGGTGAGGATGGGTCACTGTCGAAGATCTTACGGCAAAATTGCTGCACCAATCAGATATTTCCAATCTCGTCAGTTCCGATCGCGGCGATCGCGCCTGGAGCTTGACCGCCCAGATTTTCAGCATAGAAACTCTCAGGTTAATCCGCCATGACTCATTCTATCCTCCCAGGGACTATCGGGAAATTTTTCCTCGGCCAATTTTCGCCGTGGACAGATGCTTCTGTACTGCTTCCCCCTTACCTTATCGGTTTTGTCCTCGGTCTGATTCTTCTTACCGTGATTACGATCGTTCTGCGGTTTTCCGTTTATCAGCGGTTGATTTCCTTAGCCTCGCGAGTCCGGAGTCTGATTCATCAAGACACCCGCATCAAAAAACCCAGACTCGTTGAAGAAATCGAAATTCGCTGTCAGGAATCCAGTCCAAACTTAGAGCGCATCAATACAGCAGCGCTCATCGACCAAGTTTATAGCAAGCATCTGTTGAAAACCGAACAACTTGATTATTTTTGTCGCTTTTTGCCGAATTTATTGCTCGCCCTCGGACTGTTGGGTACCTTTTTAGGCATTACTATCAACCTCAGCGAACTCAGCAGTACCATTAACGAATTTGGGGGAGTGGGAAATATTAACGACTTAGTAGCCCAAGTTCAAAGACCCCTGCAAGGCATGGGGGTCGCCTTTATTAGTAGTTTGACAGCGGTAGCGGCGAGTGCCATATTGACCGTGGTCAATTTATTGCGGAATACCAGCATCGCCAAATATCAACTCGTCAGCGCTTTAGAAGATTATATCGATAATGTTTATGGGCCGGGACTTGGAAAGCGATCGCCCCTGGATAAAGCAGTAGACCGCCTGGAAAACTTCTTGGTAGAATTTACCGGCAAATTTTCCACGTCGATGAAAGATGCCGTTTCCTCCTCTTTAGGCGAAACCATTCACGAAATTAACGAAGGAAACCGCCAAGCGAATCACCTCGCTACCCAGGTTTATAACCGCTTGATGGAATCCACCAGCGCCATTATGTCCGGCGCAACCATGTTCCGCGAATCGGCGCAAGTCTTCGAACGCAGTCAGTTTGCCAATAAACTGTCGAGTTCTACGGAAAATTTAGCCAGTACCCACCGCGATTTGGCCCGGTCCGCCTCCGTATTGAATCAATCCACCCAAGGATTGCAAGTCGCGATCGCTACCTTGCAAAGTACCAGCCAAGAAATTATCAACCTCGGCGAAGAAGTGGGCCGCGTGAATAAAAATTCCGCCCAAGTGCTAAAATTAACCCAGACCAATCAACAAAGCTTTAGCGAAGTGATTGGCGAAATGCAGCAAAGCGCCCAGATTTTCCATTCCGTTCTCAAAACCCTCGATACCCTGCAAAAGCGGTTAGCCGGAAGAACAGACCGCTTTATCGAAATGCATTCCGAACTCTCGCAGTTGGTAGATACCCTGAAACTTTTTACCGAAGAAATGAGACTCGGAATGCAAAAATTAGGCGATCGCCTGGTAGCTTCCATGCACGAACAAGGTAGCGCCAATCATTCTCAAGGACAAGTCGCCAGCCGCATTTCCAAAATCGGCCAAGACTTGAATACCGTTCAATCACAACTCAATCAAATTGTCAATAACCTAGAGCCAGAAAAATCCTCGGGAAATCAAACCACTCAGGTCAGTACCCCCCCGTCCCCAAAATCCCCCCCCAACCCCTTTAATCGGAATTTGGTAAACTGGGAAGAAGAAGATACAGACCAAGAATCCTAAATCCGCTTTCCCTGGGTAGGATAAACCAGCAATGCAACCGAGATGTTGATGCAACCCCCTGTTAGACAGACGCCTCAGATCCGGCGTCTCTCCCCACCGTTTCCACCGGACAATCCATCCCCTAATCCAGACTAAGGTGATTCGTTAAGAGGAAGGTTAATGTTAAAAACGCGATCGCGCCGTCACGAAATGCCAGAAGATTTCGATGTCTGGCCCGCCTTTACGGACTTAATGTCCAATGCTTTTATGATTCTCAGCTTTCTGCTGCTGCTGGCGATTATTAAACCCCTAGTTTCTATCTCCAGTTTGCGCGAAACTGAAGCCACATTGCGGCAACAACTCCTCGGACTCCAAACCGATTTACAACGCGAACAACAACGCGCCACCTCCGCCCAAGCTCAACTCAATGCCTTATCCCAACAAACCCAAGTTTTAGCCCAACAAAACCGCACCTTATCGCAACAAAATCAAACCCTGGAACAGCAATTAGAACAGGAAATTGCCACCCCGAAAGCACCGCCAATTATCGTGATTCGCGATACCGGGGTTTATCGCTTTGAATCCGGAAGTGCCTCCGTTCCCCAGGGATTGGAAACCTACGTCCGTACTCAGTTAGTGCCGCAAATTGAGGCCAATGCCAAACAATATAACATCGATGTGGTCGAGGTCATCGGACACACCGACGGGCAACCCAATAACGTCGGCGACAGTAATCTAGACCGCAATTTAGAAAAAGTCGCCACTGGGAACACACAAGTCAATCAATTAGTCCCCGGTTCTAATGCCGATTTGGGATTGATGCGCGCCCTGGCGGTCGTGCAAATTTTGCAAGGGATTCAACGCACCGAAGGGCGCTTGCAAGGATTGGAATTTCGTCCCTATTCCGCTGCGCAATTGGTCTCTCCCACCGGCGGTTTCGCTGATGTCAATCGCAATCCCGACGAACGCCGTCGCCGCATTGAAATTCGCTTTACCCGCTTGGGTCAAGTCACTCGCGTGGAATAGCGCGCCCTCCTCTCCACCGCAATAGTTCTGGCGGTGGCAATTTTGCACAAAGTATAAACCAGAGAAAGCCCGTTTCAGCGGGCTTTTCGTGCTTTTTTATTTTTAGTGAGATTCAGCCGCAGGCGGCGATTTCCCGCATGTGATATACAGAAAATCCTCAAGTCTCCGCAGGCGACTCCTCCTCATCCTCCGACACCGATTCCTCGTCCGATGGGGCGCTTTCGCGGTTGGCGTCCGTGGTGCCTTCTAACGCTTCTGCCCCCTCTCCCGTGGGCGGGACAACCTCCATCGATTCCATTCCATCCACTGGGAGTGGCTGACTCTGCCCTTCCGTCCCCTCCTCTAACGGTTGAGACTGACTCCCTGCAGGCACTTCACCATCCATCAACGGTTCCTCATCACTGGGTTGCGATTCCACATCGGGTAATTGTAATGGACTATCGCCTCTGGGTGTAGTATCCAACGGTTGCTCGTCACTCGGTTGCGATTCCACTTGCTCATCGCCGCGCGGTGTAGTATCCAACGGTTGCTCGTCACTCGGTTGCGATTCCACTTGCTCATCGCCTGTGGGTGTCCCATCCAACGGTTCCTCATCACTGGGTTGCGATTCCACATCGGGTAATTCTAATTGCTCATCCCTGGGCGG
>NZ_JAYFEQ010000167.1:0-2340 GCF_055795085.1 Phormidium sp. CCY1219
CATCCGCGCGATCGCTTCTCTAGTGCTCGGGAAATGTTAGATGCGATCGCCGCCCCCGCTTATACCCCCACCCCCGCCACTGTTCCTTCCCCACCACCGTCAAATGTGCCTTATCAACCCACCACCGTCGTTTCTCCGACTACCTCACCTACAGATACTTCCGCTAAGGGAATGGGAGAGTGGCAAAAAACCACCCTCATCGGTTTGATTATCGGCGCTTTCCTGTTACTCGGAGTATGGATGACGCGACCCCAATCTGCAACCACTACCTCTCACTCTTCCAGTGAAGCGGAAGCTATAACCGCCGGTCCGGAGAGTTCCCAGGGCGATCGCATAGCGTCGGAAAACCTACAGACTCCGCAACCAAACCCCAAAGAATTTATTATCAATCATTACGCCAATCTGAACCGTCGCCAATATCAAAAAACTTGGCGCAAACTGTCTCCTAATTTTAAAACGATGGCGGTAAGCTTTGATAATTACGTACAGTGGTGGGATAGGGTGAGCGAAATTCGCGTGGGAGAAGTTCAGATTCGCGATCGCACCGACACCGATGCAGTATTGGATGTACAATTACAGTATTTAATGAACGATGGAGATGTAGCTGACGATCCAAAAAGCCGCATTTATTTAATTTGGGATTCAAAATCACAGAGTTGGCTATTTGAAAATAAATACGAACCGTAAGGGAACAGTAGCGCGTTTGGGCTAACCCCCACCCAAGGGAAAAAACTTTTTTGAATATAGGGTTGACAAAGTTTGCAAAATGTGGTAAAAATTGCAATAAAATTGTCCCACTGACGGTGAGTCAACGCGGTAGGATCCATGCGCCCGGTTATGGTTCCAACCGTTTAAAATAAACATGCACAGGCATTCATTCAAACCATGACCCCGATCGACCCCCCTCGTTGCACGGTTGCCCTTTCCGGACTTTTGATTGTTGCGATCGCCGCTTGTTCTCCGTCCCAACCCTCCCCACCGCAAGCCTCATCGGTGCAAGCGTCGGTTCGCGACGGGCAACGATCCACCCCACCGGCGAAACCCTTACTCCCAGCGCCAGAGAACCCAGACCCCCAGACAACGGCTCAAATCGAACAATACCTCAACACCCTCGCCGCCCAAGGATTTGCCCGGGAAAACCAAGGCATATGGATTCAACGGGGGGATACTCTGCTTGCCAACCATCAAGGCACCACCCCCCTTTCCGCCGCTTCGGTCACCAAAATCGCCACCAGTCTCGTCGCCCTGCAAACCTTTGGTCCGCAGCACCAATTTGTCACCGAAATTGCCGCGAAAGGCCCGATTGAAAATGGGGTATTAAACGGCGACTTAGTAATTTTAGGCGGCGAAGACCCCTTTTTTGTCTGGGAAGATGCCATTCCCCTGGGCAATCGGTTAAACGAACTGGGTATCGATCGCGTCACGGGTAATCTGGTCATCGTCGGTGAGTTTTCCATGAATTTTGAAACCGACCCCGCCACCTCCGGAACCCTGCTGCAGCAAGCCTTAAACGCGCAAATTTGGCCGCCGGAAGCGCAAACCCAATATGGCACATTGCCCCCAGGCACCCCGCAACCGCAAGTTATCGTAGAGGGTGCGGTGCAGGTGGTGGATTCAGCGTCGGCGAATCGAACGCTTCTGTTGCGCCATCGCTCTCGACCCCTGGCGGAGCTTGTCAAACAAATGAATATGTACAGTAATAATATGATTGCCGATATGCTCGCCGAATCCGTGGGGGGTGCCGGCGTGGTAGCCCAGAAAGCCGCCGAAGCCGCCGGGGTGGGCGCAGGAGAAATTCAACTGATTAATGGGTCGGGATTGGGGGAAGAAAATCGCATGTCGCCGCGCGCCGCTTGTGGGGTATTTTTGGCGCTACAGGAGTATCTGAACGGGCATAACATGACCTTGGCAGATGCGATCGCGATTATCGGCAAAGATTTAGGGGTGTTAGAAGGGCGACCCCTGCCCGCGAATGCGGTGGTGAAAACGGGCAGTCTCAATTATGTGAGTACCCTCGCCGGGGTGATTCCCACCCAATCGGGTTTGGTGTGGGTGGCGATTATGAATACTGACGGAGATTTGCAGCAATACCGCACCCGTCAAGAAGTAATGCTTCAGAATTTGATGGGCGAGTGGGGGGAACCTGCGGAGGTCGTGCCGGAAATCGCGCCGACGGCTTGGAAAAAAAACCCGGGTTCTCGGATTGAGGTGGTGGCTCAGCCTTCCGGTTGAGGAAATCAACGCTCCAACCTATCTGTAGGGGTTGACACTCTGCGGCTCTTTTGACGCGCAGATTCTTAAGCAGTCCAGAAATGAACTCTTAAAGGCGTAGTCAAAGCG